>JBKGYB010000092.1:0-7655 GCA_046546295.1 Opitutales bacterium
TGGCGGAGAGGGAGGGATTCGAACCCTCGGTGCCGTTTCCGGCACACATCCTTTCCAGGGATGCACAATCGGCCGCTCTGTCACCTCTCCTTGCCTTGAGCTCTACATCGAAACCACACTTCTTTTCGATGTCAATCGGTTTACAGCCGTTTTTCAATAGCGGCGCGTAGGGCCGCATGGTCGTGGGTGACGGGCAGATCCGGGCGCTCGCGGGAAAGTTTTTCCGGCGGGTGAATGAGCAGCCCAATGTCGGCGGCGTCAATCATCGCGAGGTCGTTGTAGGAATCACCGGCCACGATGGTTTCGAAATTCAATGCCTTGAAGGCTTCCACGGCTTTGCGCTTGTGGTGCTCCAGGCGAAGCTTGTAATCCGCGATGCTTCCATCCGCATCAATCACGAGTTCATGGCAAAACAGGGTGGGGTGATCCAGTTTCGCCATCAGAGGGCCGGCGAATTGACTGAAGGTGTCCGATAAAATAACGAGTCGTGTTTGGGTCCGCACCCAGTCGACAAATGCCTTTGCGCCGGGGAGAGGTTCGAGCGTCTGGATGACCGCGCGGATATCGTCGAGGGTGTAACCTTTTTCCTTCAGTATCGCGAGCCGTTCGCGCATCAATGTGTGATAACACGGTTCGTCCCGGGTCGTGCGCTTGAGTGCTTCGATGCCGGTTTTTTCGGCGAACGCGATCCAGATTTCGGGAACGAGAACTCCCTCAAGGTCGAGACAAACGATGGTCATGCGTGATCAGCTCCAAACGAAAATTGCGTCAAGTCAATCTTTTTTAAGGGAGCTGTGTGGCGCCCATGAGGTAGCGGTCGCACTCGCGCGCCGCCGCCCGGCCTTCGTTGATGGCCCAGACGATCAGGGACTGGCCCCGCCGCATGTCGCCCGCCGCGAAGACCTTGTCGACATTGGTCGAGAAGTCGCCGTGTTCGGCCTTTACATTGGAGCGGGCGTCCTGCTCCAGCGCGAGCTCCTCGATTATCGTGTCTTCCGGCCCGAGGAAGCCCATCGCCAGAAGGACAAGTTCGGCCTCGATCACGCGTTCCGTGCCTTCAACTTTTTTCGGGATGAAGCGGTTGTTTTCGTTCACCCATTCAACGTCGTGTACGTGCACGGCTTTGACATTGCCGTTTTCATCGCCTTCGAATTTATTGGCGCTTATCAGATACTCTCTGGGATCTTCGCCTTGCAGGGCGGAGGCCTCCACTTGGCCGTAGTCCATTTTGTAGACTTTGGGCCATTCCGGCCAGGGGTTGTTGGGCGCCCGTTCGAGCGGGGGCTTGGGCATGATTTCGAGTTGCGTGACGCTTTTGCAGCCGTGCCGCAGCGATGTGCCCACGCAGTCCGTTCCGGTGTCGCCGCCCCCGATGATGACAACATTTTTGTCTTTGGCGAGTTCCGTGAATTGTTCGGCTTTGCCTTCCCGGATGTCCAGAAGGTTTTTTGTATTCGGCGCGAGGAATTCCATGGCGTACCGGATGTTGCCGAGCTCACGCCCTTCAATGGGCAGGTCCCGCGGCTTGGTGGCGCCACAGCAAAGCACCACGGAATCGAATTGTTCGAGCAGTTCGGAGGCTTTTAAATCCTTGCCGATTTCCACGCCTGTTTTAAAGGCGACGCCTTCTTCCTCCATCAAGCCGACGCGGCGCTCGAGAACGTTTTTGTCGAGTTTCATGTTGGGGATCCCGTACATGAGGAGCCCGCCTACCCGGTCGGCGCGTTCGAAAACCGTCACGGCGTGTCCGGCTTTGTTGAGCTGGTCGGCGGCGGAGAGACCGGCGGGGCCGGAACCGACCACGGCGACCTGTTTGCCGGTGCGTTCCTGTGGCGGATGGGGTCGCACCCAGCCTTCGTCCCATGCCTTGTCGATGATGGACTGTTCAATATTCTTGATCGTCACGGGGGGCTCGATCACGCCGAGGACGCAGGATCCTTCACAGGGCGCGGGGCAGGCGCGTCCCGTGAATTCCGGGAAATTGTTTGTCTTCATCAGCCGCAGGTAGGCGTCATGCCAGCGCCCCCGGTAGACGAGATCGTTGAACTCGGGGATCAGGTTGTTGATCGGACAGCCGCTGGCCATATTGTTCAGGGTGATGCCGGTGTGGCAATACGGGGTCCCGCAGTCCATGCACCGCGCGCCCTGATCGGCCAGTTTGCCCTCGTCGAAGCCCGAATGAAGTTCTTCCCAGTCCTTTATCCGGACGAGCGGCTCACGCTCCTGGATGGTCTGGCGGTTGATTTCAATAAATCCGGTTGGTTTTCCCATGGCGTTTTGTGGGTTGAAGTGAGTTGGGTTCGTTGGGTTCAGTGGCCGGCCTTCACATTTTCTTCGAAGGCGGCCTGTATGGCTTCGTCGCCTTCGAGGCCGCGCTCTTCCGCGCGGGCGAGGGCTTGAACGACACGTTCGTAGTCCTGTGGCATGATCTTGATGAATTTGCCGACCGCGGACGTCCAGTTATCGAGAATCTCGCGGCCGCGTGCGGATCCGGTGTAGGCGACGTGTTGCTCAATCTTTGATTTTACTTCCTCGATCTCACGATCCGTGCATTCGATGAGCTGGTAGACGTTGACCATTTCCGGGTTGAGGCGTTCGGCGGTGAAGTCGCCTTCCTCGTCGTAGACGTAACCGATTCCTCCGGACATGCCGGCCGCGAAGTTGCGGCCGGTGGTGGCGAGGCACACGACCTTGCCTCCGGTCATGTATTCGAGGCCGTGGTCACCAAGGCCTTCGACGACGGCTTCGACGCCGGAATTGCGCACGCAGAAGCGTTCCCCGGCCATGCCCGCGATATAGGCTTCTCCCTCAGTGGCGCCGTAGAAGCAGACGTTGCCCGTGATGATACTCTCGTGTGCCACGAATCCGGCGTTCTCCGGGGGTCGGACAATGATTTTCGCTCCGGACAGGCCCTTGCCCAGATAATCGTTTGTGTCTCCCGTAACGGTGAGGGTCATGCCGCGCGGGCAGAAGGCCCCGAAACTTTGACCGGCGGACCCGGTGAAATTCATTTTCAGGGTGTCTTCCGGCAGGCCGTTCGGACCGTGGTTGCGGCAGATTTCGGATCCGGTTATGGTGCCGACCACGCGGTTTGTATTGAGCACGGGAAGGTCGATTTCCACCGGCTCGCCACGTTTTACGGCTGGTTCGGCGCGTCGCAGCAGCTCCTTCATGTCGAGGGACTCCCCGATCAGGTGGTCCTGCTCCATCCGGCAATACGTGCCGACTTCGGGCCCGACTTTTGGTTTGTGGAGGATCTTGCTGTAGTCCAGGCCCTTGGCCTTCCAGTGCTCGACCGCGCTGCGCATTTCGAGCTTATCGACGCGGCCGACCATTTCATTGATGGTGCGGAAGCCGAGCTCCGCCATAATTTCGCGCAATTCCTCGGCCACGAAATACATGAAGTTTACCACGGCATCCGCCGCGCCCATGTATTTCTTGCGCAGGACCGGGTCTTGCGTGGCGATGCCGACGGGGCAGGTGTTCTTATGGCAGACCCGCATCATGAGGCAGCCGAGCGTGACGAGCGGAGCGGTGGCAAAGCCGAACTCTTCGGCCCCGAGCAAACACGCGATCGCGACGTCCCGGCCGGTCTTCAACTGGCCGTCGGTTTCGACGACCACGCGGCTGCGCAGGTCGTTGAGGAGAAGGGTCTGGTTGGTTTCCGCGAGCCCGAGTTCCCAGGGCGCTCCGGCGTGCTGGATGGAAGAACGGGGAGAAGCCCCGGTCCCCCCGTCATAACCCGAGACCAGAATAACATCCGCTTTCGCCTTGGCGACGCCTGCGGCAATCGTGCCCACGCCGACCGCGGACACCAGCTTGACGTTGACCCGTGCATTGGTGTTCGCGTTTTTCAGGTCGTGTACAAGTTCCGCGAGATCTTCGATCGAGTAAATGTCGTGGTGCGGGGGCGGTGAAATGAGTCCGACGCCCGGGGTGGTGTTGCGTGTTTTGGCGATCGGGGGCAGGACCTTGTGGCCGGGCAGTTCGCCGCCTTCTCCGGGCTTGGCGCCCTGTACGATTTTAATTTGGAGTTCGTCCGCATTGATCAGGTAGTAATTGGTTACCCCGAAGCGACCGGAGGCCACCTGCTTGATCGAGGAGCGGCGGCTGTCGCCGTTCGGATCCGGCGTGAAGCGCTCGTAATCCTCGCCGCCTTCGCCTGTGTTGGAGCGTCCCCCGATGCGGTTCATCGCGATGGCGAGGGCTTCGTGCGCTTCTTTGGAAATGGAGCCGTAAGACATGGCGCCGGTCTTGAAGCGCTTCACGATGGACTCGACGGGTTCGACTTCCTCCAGCGGGACGGATTTTGACCTTTTTTTCCTGAACTCCATCAGGCCGCGCAGCGTGTACATCTCCCTGGACTGGTTGTTGATAAGTTCCGAGTATTCGCGGAAAGCCTCGTATTCTCCCAACCGTGTCGCCTGTTGAAGTTTATGGATGGTGGCCGGATTGAAGAGGTGGCGCTCGCCGCCGTGCCGCCATTGGAAGACACCGCCCGGATCAAGTGGTTCGTCGGTATAATCGCTTCGTGTGCCGAAGGCTTTGTTGTGCCGGGCCTCGGTTTCCTTGGCCAGCGTATCCAGCCCGATGCCCTGGATGCGGGAAGAGGTCTTGGTGAAATACTGGTCGATTATACGGTCGTTCAGACCGATGGCTTCGAAGATCTGCGCGCCCCGGTAGGATGCGATCGTGGAGATCCCCATTTTCGACATGGTTTTAATGACACCGGAAAGATTGGCCTTGAGGAATTTCGCGCAGGCTTTTTCCGGGTCCGTTTCTTCCATCTCGCCCGCGGCCACCATGTGGCGGATTGATTCCATGGCGAGGTAGGGGTTGATGGCGTCGGCGCCGTAACCAAGCAGGAGCGCGAAATGATGGACTTCGCGCGGCTCCCCGGATTCCAGCACCAGCGAGACGCGGGTGCGTGTGCCCTGGCGGATGAGGTGGTGGTGCAAGCCGGCCACTGCCAGCAGCGCGGGAATGGGCGCGCGCTTGGAGTTGACCTTTCGGTCGGAAAGAATGAGCAGGTTGACTCCGTCGTTGACGGCGACATCCGCATTTTCGAAGAGTTTTTCGAGCGCGGTTTCCAGGCCCCTGCCCGAGATCGAGGGTTCGGATATGCTGTTGTGCCCTTCAGCAAGGCCGCCCATTTCAGCTTCGAAGGTGATGGGCAGTTTGGCCGTGCGAAAGCCGGAAAGCTCGATATGGCGCAGTTGAGCGAGCTGCTTGTCGTCGATCAGCGGGGACTCGTATTTCAGCATGCGACAACTGTCCGGGCCGGGCCGGGTGAGTTCCCCCTCGGAGCCCAGGAAGGTGACGCTGGCGGTGATCAGTTCCTCGCGGATCGGATCGATCGGCGGGTTGGTCACTTGCGCGAAGAGCTGCTTGAAATAGTTGTAGAGGGGCTGGGGCTTGTCGGAAAGCACCGCGAGCGGCGCGTCGTTCCCCATTGAACCGAGGGGCTGCTTCCCGGTTTCCGCGCTGGGCCCGAGGATGAAGCGGACGTCTTCGAAACTGTAGCCAAAGGCCTTCTGCCGGGTCAGCAGGGTGTCAAAATTATCGGCGGGTACTTTGGAGGGCTCGGGCAGTTCTTCGGCATGCACCAGATTGTCCCGGAGCCAGTCGCCATAAGGGGCTTCCGATGCCACGGCCTCCTTGACCTCGGCGTCCTCGATGATGCGTCCGGCCTCCATGTCGACAAGAAACATACGGCCCGGTTCGAGGCGGCCTTTCCGCACCACGTTTGCGGGATCGATATCGGGCAGCACCCCGACTTCGGAAGCAAGGATCACCCGGTCGTCGGTGGTCACATAATAGCGCGAGGGGCGCAGGCCGTTGCGGTCGAGCGTGGCGCCGATTTGGACGCCGTCGGAGAAGGCGATGGACGCGGGGCCGTCCCAAGGCTCCATGATGCAGGCGTGAAACTCGTAGAAGTCGCGCTTGGACTGCGGCATCCGGTTGTGGCGTTCCCAGGGCTCGGGAATCATCATCATCATCGCATGGGCGAGGCTGCGCCCGGAAAGCACGAGAAATTCCAAGCAGTTGTCGAATTTCTGTGAGTCGGAACCATCTTCCCTGATGATAGGGAGGATTTTTTTCAAATCGTCCCCGAACACTTCGCTGGCCAATTGCATCTGGCGGGCGTGAAGCCAGTTTTCATTGCCCCGGACGGTATTGATTTCTCCGTTGTGGCAGAGGTAGCGGAAGGGTTGGGCCCGCGGCCAGTTCGGAAAAGTGTTTGTGGAAAACCGCGAATGCGAAAGGGCAAGCGCGGAGTCCAGGGCTTCATTGGATAGATCCGGGAAATACTGGCTGAGCTGTTCCGTGGTGAGCATGCCCTTGTAGATCATTGTCATCGCGGACAGCGAGCTGAAATAGAACAGCTTCTCTTCGTCCGTTTCACTGTAGCGAATCCGGTGGGTCGCTAGGCGCCGGACGATATAGAGTTTGCGTTCGAAGGGCAGGCCCCGCTCCACGGAATCGTTTCTTCCGATAAAGACCTGCCGCATGAAGGGCTCGCACTCAGCGGAGGCCTTGCCCAGGATTTCGCTCCGCACGGGGACATCCCGCCATCCGATCAGGCTCAGGCCTTCTTCAGCGACGATTTTTTCGATAATGCGCTCCTCTTCCTTGCGCTCCTCCGGGTCTCTGGAGAGATAGGCGAAGCCCACGCCATAGTCGCCTTCTTCCGGGACATCGAAGCCGCATTCGTCCGGGCAGACGGTTTTGAAAAAATTATGCGGGAGTTGGATGAAGACGCCGGCCCCGTCGCCGGTGATCGGGTCGCACCCGCACCCGCCGCGGTGATCGAGATTCGTGCAGATGTCGATTGCGCCACGTACGATGTCGTGGGACTTGCGTCCCTTCATGTCGACGATCAACCCGATCCCGCAATTGTCGTGTTCGTTACGGGAGTCGTAGAGGCCTTGATTTTCAGGATGAATGTTGGCGTGTTCCATGGCGTGTCAGGTAGGAGGTTGATTGGTTTCGGCGGCAGGGCTTTCCGGATTGGCGTTTCGCAGCTCGAAACCGCGAAAACATTGCGCAATGCATGCCGCCGGAAGAATTGGGGGTAGTCGCAAAAGCGCGTTTGTCTATTAAAAAATTCCGGAGTTTTTGATCTTGGAAGAGTGTAGCGCCCTTATTGTCTCCTTCCGGCAGGGGGCGGCAGGAGGCGGGGTTCCGGGGTATTTGCTCCCCGGTCGGTTGAAGAAACGCGGGATGGGGCTTGTCCCGGCGGAAGTGTTTATTTAGAAGAATCGCACCGTTTTCGAGCGCATCGCTTCATGTTCTTCGTCGGTGCACGGGGCGTTTGTAGGGGCGGAGGCTGCGCTCTCGCGGGGCGTCACCAAGCCGTTGCCGAGGAGATAATTTTCGACTTCTTCCCCGCTTACGTCGGCCAACAGGGCGCCGTCAATTTCCACGCACGGCGAAAGCGGCTGGCCCGATTTTTCGACCATTTCCGCGTATTGTTCCGGGCGGTTGATGATGTCACGATCCTCGTATGGGAGTTCGTACTTGTCCATAATGGCCCGAACGCCCATGCTCCATCCGCACTGTGGTTTTAGGTATGCAATGATCTTCATACCGCACAACTGTTGCGATTTTTTCGAGTTGTCAACTCATGCCTGCAAGTTGAATGGGAGGGGTTT
>JBKGYB010000093.1:0-7605 GCA_046546295.1 Opitutales bacterium
CTTATAGTAACTCCAATCCGTGTTTTCGGGAAGCCATCCGGATCACGGCTTCCCGTCTAAAACAAAAACCCGAGCCGGAGTACGGTGGAGCCGAAGCTCTGGTTTTCGTTCTGGCCCTTGAATTCATTGGTCCGGAAGGTGCGGGAAAGGCTCAACTCGCAGCGCTTGTAGCGCAGGGCGATTCCGGCGAGGAGTTCGCCGACGAACGGGTCGCGGTCGACCCCGGTGTCGAATTCGCGAAACACGGGACCGTCCAGCGTGATGTCGTGCAGCACGCCGGTTGCGCGCAACCCGACAAAGCCAAGAAGGGAAAAAGGGTCGTCGTCCAAGGATTCGGGGCGAAAGAGGGCATGGCCATAGCTGCCGAGCTGGACACGCGGTGTTGTGTAGGTGGCGGGCAGGTTGTAGCCGGCGCGCATAAGGATCCCCAAATACCCGTCCGTGCGGAAATTGCCCAGCGCGGCGCCCCATTCGTAATACCCGTCCAACTCGATTGGCCCAAGGTTCGGGCGGCTCGCCCATCCCATGCTGAGCTTGTGATCGAAGTGCAGATTGAACGTGGCCTCGGCGGGAACCTGGCTCGCCCAGCCCTGATATACCGGGGTCCTGGATACGTTCCGGTGGATCCATTCCTGGGTTTCCTCCGCGAAATTTGCTTCCCCGGTTGAGCCGACGGACACGGTCACACTGCTGACCGATCGCCGGTTTTTCACGTGGAGGGATAGTTCGGCGCCGAGCCAGCCCGCATAGGGGCGTTCGCCCTCTGGCGCGCTATCGGCATAGGGGTCGTCGGGCGTGTACATGAGCTGGGTCAGGCCGAAACCCCATGCAAAACGCTGTTTTGACTCGCCCCGGAAGCGCCACTTGTCGAAGGGGCTGGACGCGGTCGCGCCTGTCAGCGGGTAAAGCAGGCGCCGCAGGCTGTTATCGAGAGCAGAGCCTTCAGGGAGTTCCCGCAGGTAGCCGACGCGCACGCCGTTGGTATAGTCGCGGTCGCTTCCGGCAAGGAGGTCGTTGTCCCATTGGACAAGGACTTGCCCCCCGGCATTATCGGTTTCAGCCACTGCGACGCCGCCGTAAAAAACGGCAACCAAGGAAAGAAAATAAATGACGCGCCCCGAGTGAAGCACTGATTCCGCTTGCCGCCCGATTTTCATACAACCTTTAAATCAGTATCCAATGTTGGGGGCGAGCCATTTTTCGGCGGTCTCGAAATCCATGCCTTTGCGTTTGGCATAATCTTCGACCTGGTCCTTGTTGATCGGGCCGATATTGAAGTACTTGACCTCCGGATGGGCGAAGTAGAGTCCGCTGACCGCGCTGGGAGGCGACATCGCGTAGTTTTCGGTGATGGTGGCGCCGGTATTGGCTTCCGCATCCAGGAGCTGCCAGATGGCGGCCTTTTCCGTGTGGTCCGGGCAGGCGGGATAGCCCGCCGCCGGGCGAATGCCGCGGTATTTTTCCTTGATCAGTTCCTCATTGCTGAGGTTCTCGTCGGGGGCATAGCCCCAGTATTCCTTCCGGACGCGATAGTGCAGCCGTTCCGCGAGCGCTTCCGCGAAGCGGTCGCCAAGGGCCTTTACCATGATGGAGGAGTAATCGTCGCCCTTGTCCTCGTAGGTTTGGGCGAAGTCTTCCACCCCTTGGATGCAATTGACAAACGCCCCGACGTAATCGATCCGGCCGCTGTCTTTGGGTGCGATGTAGTCGCCGAGCGAGAGATAGGTATCGGAATTCTCCTTCTTTTTCTGTTGGCGCAGGCAGTGGGCGACCCCAAGGACTTCGCTGCGGTCGTTGTCCGAGTAGATCTCGATATCCTCACCCACGGAATTGCAGGGCCAGAGTCCGACCACGCTGCGGGCGCGGAATTGCTTTTCCTTGATAATGCGGTCCAGGAGTTTCTTGGCTTCTTCGTGGATTTCCCTGGCTTCCGCCCCGTATTTCTTGTGGTCCAGGATCTTCGGGTATACCCCTTTGAGTTCCCAGGTCCAGAAAAGCGGCGACCAGTCCATGAATTCCGCGATTTCCTCCAGCGGAATATGATCCTCGACGGTGAGGCCGGGCTTGTTCGGTTCCGTGATGGGCGCCTGATCCCAGTCACAGGTGAACCTCTTTTCCCGAATGGTTTCGAGCGGAAGCAGTTCGATCGACTGCTTGTTCGCCTCGAAACGTTCCCGGCGCTTCACGCTGTCCGCATTCAGCTCCTTGATAAATTCATCGCGCTTTTCGGGATTGAGCAGCTTGCTGCAGATCCCGGTAACAAGTGACGCGTCCCCAACGCGGACGGTTGGCTGGCTGTAGTGCGGAGCGATCTTGATCGCGGTATGCGCTTCGCTGGTGGTCGCGCCGCCGATCAGGAGAGGGGTGGTAAAGCCCTGTTTCTCCATTTCCTTGGCGTTGGAAATCATTTCATCCAGCGAAGGGGTAATGAGGCCGGAGAGACCGATGATATCGGCCCCCCATTCGCGGGCCTCCTTCAAAATCGTATCGCAGTCCACCATCACGCCGAGGTCCTTGACCTCGAAGTTGTTGCAGGCGAGCACGACGGCCACAATGTTCTTGCCGATGTCGTGCACGTCGCCCTTGACGGTCGCGATCAGGAATTTCCCGGCGGAGGAACTTTTGCCGCTCTTTTCCTTCTCCTTTTCCATGTAGGGGAGCAGGTAGGCGACGGCCTTCTTCATGACCCGGGCGCTTTTGACGACCTGGGGGAGAAACATCTTGCCCTCGCCGAAGAGGTCGCCGACCACCTTCATGCCGTCCATCAGCGGCCCTTCAATGACATGGAGCGGGCGGTCGTATTTCTGTCGGGCTTCTTCGGTATCGTCGTCGACGTGGGTGGTGATCCCCTTGACGAGCGCGTGACTCAAGCGTTCCTCGACGGTTCCCTCCCGCCAGTCGCCACCGCCCCCTTCAGCTTTTTTCCCCGGTTCGGGGGGCACGGCGCCAGCGCCGGATTCAAGGAACTTTTCCAGAATTTCCGGATTGCCCTCCTTGCTGGCGCGTTCAAACAAGTCGCGCAGGGTGGACATCCCTTGCAGCATCGCCTGGTTGATCCGTTCTTCCGGGCTGCCCCCGCCGCTTGCGCTGGCGCGACCGTCCTTGATCGCTTCGGCGTGATCAATCAGCTTTTCCGTAGCTTCGGGATCCCGGTTCAAAAGGACGTCTTCGACGAGCTTCTTCAGGGTGGGCTCGATCGCTTCGTAATCCATGAGAAGCCCGGGATTGACGATCGCCATGTCGAGCCCCGCATCAATTGCATGGTGCAGGAACGCGGCGTGCATTGCCTCGCGCACGGGATTGTTTCCGCGGAAGGAGAACGAGATGTTCGAAAGTCCGCCGCTCGTGCGCGTGCCGGGGCAGCGTTTTTTCACTTCCCGGACCGCTTCGATGAAATCGACGGCATAGTTGTTGTGCTCCTCCATGCCGGTCGCGACCGTCAGGATATTGAGGTCGAAAATAATGTCCTGCGGGTCCGTGCCGACTTCTTCGGTTAATATTTTGTAGGAGCGTTCCGCGATGGCCAGTTTCTGGTCCTTGGAGTCCGCCTGGCCCTTTTCGTCGAATGCCATGACGGTAACAGCCGCGCCGTAGCGCTTGATCAGCCGGGCCTGTTCCTTGAACTCCTCCTCGCCGTTCTTGAGGCTGATGGAGTTGATGATACACCGGCCCTGCACGCATTTCAGGCCCGCCTCCATGATCGACCAGCGCGAGCTGTCGATCATAATCGGGACTTTGCAAATGTCAGGTTCGGATGCGATGAGGTTCAGGAAGCGCACCATGCATTGTTCGCCATCGAGCATGCCCTCGTCAAAATTGATATCGATGACATCCGAGCCCTTCTCCACTTGGGAGCGGGCGATGGCCAGAGCGCCGTCAAGGTCGTCGTTTTTGACCAGTTTCTTGAACTTGGGCGAGCCGGTGACATTGGTCCGCTCGCCGATCTTGATAAATCCGGTCTCGCCTTCCACGATGTTCAGGGCCTCCAGGCCGCTGATACGCAAGGCGGGTTTCACTTCCGGGATCTTGCGCGGCGGGTATTGTTCCATTTCCTTCGCGACGGCTGCGATATGTTCGGGGGTGGTTCCGCAGCAGCCACCGACCAGATTGACCAGGCCTTCCTTGGCGAACTCGCCCACAGCCTTGGCCGTGGTTTCCGGCGTCTCGTCGTAACCAGTGTCGCTGAGCGGATTCGGCAGGCCGGCGTTCGGGTACACGTGGACATAGGTGTCCGCCACCCGCGACAGTTCCTGGAGGAAGGGGTGCATGAGGTCTGCGCCGAGAGCGCAATTCAAGCCCACGCAGAGCGGCCGGGCGTGGCGGATGGAATTCCAGCACGCCTCGACGGTTTGCCCGGAAAGCGTGCGCCCGGACTGGTCGGTAATCGTGATGGATGCGATCACCGGCAGACGTGTCTCACGTCCGTCCATAAAATCCTCGATGGCGTGCAGCGCGGCTTTCAGGTTCAGCGTATCAAAGGTGGTTTCCGGCAGCAGCAGATCGACCCCGCCTTCGACAAGAGCTTCAACCTGCTCGTAGTAGGCCTGATACAACTCGTCATAACTGGTTGCGCGGTATTCCGGCCGGTTCACATCCGGCGAAATCGAAGCCGTCCGGTTGGTCGGCCCCATGGCGCCGGCAACGAATTTCGGCGACCCCGTCTCTTTTTCCACTTCGTCAGCCACCTGTCGCGCCAGTTTGGCGGACTCAAGATTGATTTCCCGGACACGGTCCCGCAGGTTGTAGTCCGCCTGGGCAATCGTCGTGCCGCTGAACGTGTTCGTCTCAATGATGTCCGAACCACCCTCGAGAAAGGAGCGGTGGATGGTTTCAATGATGTCCGGACGCGTGAGGCTCAGCAGGTCGTTGTTGCCCTTGAGATCCCCCGTGGCGTCTTTCAGCGAATCATTGCGGAAGTCGTCCTCCTTGAGATCGTATTGCTGGATCATGGTGCCCATCGCGCCATCCAGTACAAGGATTCGCTCGGCGAAAAGCGCTTCCAGGCGCTGACCGCGTTCTGTAAAAGGTTTGTCTGTCTGTTTGCTCATAATTATTTATCAAGATATGCGGATAACTTGATATGTGCAAGCCCCAAAAAGATTTTTCTCTTTATTTGAGTAAATACCGGCAACAGCCACTTGCGATCGGGAGGGGTGGGGCGCTTGGCAAGGGCGTGCGCCCGCATGGATGTCTGCCTGGGTGGCCATAATGTCAAGCGGCCCGGTTGCATCTTTCTTTTTACAATCCATGGGGTTCATGTTTTACTGTCCCTAACACCTTGAGCCACACAGGTCGTTGGCATGGCAGGCATCACAATGATTCAACAGCCCGCAGGCACGGCTTACCCTATAGACCAGGCAAATCATGACAAAACAAGCGAGTATCCTTGTAAGCGGAGCGACCGGTCTCATTGGCCGGGCGCTTTGTAAACGCCTCGAAACAGCGGGGGAAACGGTTCGTCGTCTCTCACGCAGCGGGGGCGATGCGACATGGGACCCCGCCAAAGGTGAATTGGACCCCGCCGTTCTCGACGGGGTCCAATGTGTTGTGCACTTGGCCGGGGAGCCGGTTGCGCAACGCTGGACCAAGGCAAGCAAACAGCGCATCCTTGAAAGCCGCGTCCAAAGCACCGCTTTGCTCCGCGCTCGCATGCTCGAGCAGGACCAGGCGCCTGCGTTGGTTTGCGCTTCCGGAATCAACTACTACGGCTACCAATGTTCGGGGGAAGTCGACGAGACAAGCGAACCCGGAGACGGATTTCTGGCGCGGGTTTGTCGCGAATGGGAAGGCGCCGCCGAACCATTGTTGAAAAAGGGCGCGCGCACGGCGTTCATTCGCACCGGCTTGGTCCTGAGCGCCCATGGCGGGGCGCTTGCCCGCATGCTTCCGGTTTTTAAAGCGGGCGGGGGCGGACGCGTAGGGGCCGGCACGCAAAGGATGAGCTGGATTGGCATAGATGACCTCGTGGCCGTATACGAACGCGCGATCCATGACGAAAAACTGAGCGGTCCGGTGAATGCGGTGGCTCCCGCTCCCGTCACGAACGCCGAATTTGCCCGTACTCTGGCGCAACTTTTGCGGCGCCCGGCGGCCCTGCCGCTGCCCGCCATGATAGTGCGAGCCCTCTTTGGCGAAATGGGGCGCGAAACGCTGTTGGCCGATCTGGATGTACGACCCAAGCGCTTGCAGGAACTCGGCTTCGAATGGCGCAATCCCGACCTCGAGTCGGCGCTCAAGGCCTGTCTCGCTCCGCCCGGGAATGACTAGCAGAGGGATGGGGCGTCGCTTGGCTTTTCCTTCGTAGTGCCATATTGGCACTACAGGTTTTGGCCTGAAACCGTTGCGGCACACAGGTGTGTCACAATGGCGCGCCCCGCGCGCGTGGTTTGTTGTATAAAAAGTTTATATACAACGACTTATTATATTTTTAAAGCTGGCATCCTTTATGCATGAATGTAGGGGAACAGTAACAAAATAACTAGAAAGGAGGATGAAAAATATGAACTTGGTACGATATGAATATCCGCAAGCGCCAAGCAGCAATGCATTCAATCGTCTTTTCGATCTGGATTCGCCCGCATTCGAGCGGTTTGGATCGTTGTTTGACGATTTCCTCACGGGAGCCACGGGCTTAGGACAGCCTGCTGTCGACCTGTATGAGGACGAGCAGAACTACTATGCCCGCATGGAACTGCCGGGCGTAAAGAAGGATGACATCGACCTCGAACTGGAGAACGCGGTGCTGACCGTAAAGAGCGCGAAGGAAGAAAAATCCGAGCAGGGTGAGCACAGCTTCAGCTTCCAGCGTTCGATCTCCATACCTGACGGAGTCGCGTTGGACAAGGTTTCCGCTTCTCTGGAAGATGGAATCCTGACCGTGACCATGCCGAAATCGGAAGAGCGGAAGGCTCGTCAGATTGAGGTCAAATAAGTCCCGTGAGTAACAATTAAAAAGAAAGGAGGAATGAAAAATGAGTGCAACTGAATTGGAAAAGACCAAAGCGACGGATCCTGCAAGGACCGGCGCCGACAGGCCTGCATGGCGTCGTCCGCATTACGACATCTCGGAATCAGCCGAGGGGTTTGAGGTGCGGGTTGTCATGCCGGGCGTAAACCGGTCGGGCGTCGATATTTCCGTGGACGGCGAAATGCTGAACATCACCGGTACCCGAACAGCCAGCGTACCGAAGGAATGGCGTCGTTTGCGCCGGGAGGCCCAAGAAGGCAATTACCGGCTGAATCTGCGCCTGAACGTACCGGTCAACGCGGACAAGATCAGCGCCACGGTCGAAGACGGCATACTCCGGCTGACCTTGCCGAAAGCGGATGAGGTAAAGCCGAGAAAAATCAAAGTAAAATAAGCGCGTTGCGGGTCACGCAGCGTAGTCCAAAGGCCGGTGGGCAAACCACCGGCCTTTTTTTAGGCGCGCCTTGCTTGCGTTAGCAAGTTATTTTTTGACGAGCCCTAAGCGCGCTGCTCAAGCCGTCCGCTGTAAAAAGCAAAGGCACTGCAAAAACGCGAGCAGGATGCTCCCGCTGCCGTTTTCAACCGCCTGCCGCTGTCGGCGCATCAAATCGCGGGTTTAAAAACCCGCGCTTCATTAA
>JBKGYB010000094.1:0-7508 GCA_046546295.1 Opitutales bacterium
TTAATATCTCTGCGAATCTCGAACGCCGCGCCACGCCTTGACGATTGGCATTTTCGGCGCACAGGCTTGCAGCCTGTTAATTCAGAAAAAACAGCCAGGATGGCTGTGCTACCCCATGGCGTGAGCTTCCAGCCGCTACGCGGCTTCCCTATCGGAGCAAAGGCGCCCCGCCCTTGAGCGGAGGCCACGCACCCAGCAAGCAAACGCCGCAGGGCGGGACGCCCTGCCTCCGATAGTGCCACTGCTCGCGCCGCAACCGCCGCCGTTTCACACCACTCCACCACTCTACTACTCCACCACTCCACCACTCCACTACTCCACCACTCCACCACTCCACCACTCCACCCATTGAGCGAAGCGAAATCCCGCCGAGCCGAGCGAGGGAAACCAGCCCCGCTGGTCGGGACTCCACCACCGTAACCGGCTCATTACTCTGGACAACCTCATACAGACCCTTAGCTTGCCACAATGACAAGCGAACGGAGTGGATCTTTCCGGATTTTCAATGCCCTGGGCATCAATGTGTATCTTCATTGGTCCTGGTTTATAGCGTTGATTGTTTTCTACGAACTCGTCGGCAAAAACAACCCGCTCCTCTTCCTGCTGCTGTACGGCACATTGTTCGGCCTTGTCACGCTGCACGAGTACGGGCACGCCCTTGCCTGTCGCTCACTTGGAGGGCAGGTCGGCCATATCGTGCTCTGGCCTCTCGGCGGGATTGCCTTCGTTCAGCCCCCGCCGCGGCCCGGCGCGCTGCTTTGGACCATCACGGCAGGCCCACTGGTGAACCTCGTCTTAATACCTGTCGGGTTACTCCTGGCGTTTGCATCGCAAACACTCGGGGGCAATGAATTCTTGCTCGCCTACTTTTCCTGGTTCATCCGGATCAACCTCTTGCTCTTCCTGTTTAACATGATCCCGGCCTTCCCGCTCGACGGCGGACAGATCCTCCAGGCCATCCTCTGGTTTTTCATGCCACGCGCCAAAGCCCTCATGTTCGCCTCGCTCGTAGGCCTTTTCTTCGGCGGATTCATGGTCGTCGTCGGCATCCTGGGTTATATTAGCCCCTCGCTTGGCGGAAAACTGCCTATCACTCCGCTCTGGATGGCTTTGCTCGGGGCCTTTATGGCTTCACAAGCTCATAGCGCCTATCGTTCGGTGCAACCGCGGTCAACCTAGCATTCCGTCGGCTTTAGGACTACGGGTGTCACACAGAATAAACGGAAAGATGACAGAAAGATTCAACCTCCGGAAGTTGCGTGACAGAATGCTGACAAGCCAACGAAAAGAACGCTGCAACAAGCCATGCCTTTCATAAACACCATGGATTTCGATCACCTGAAACCGCCGGGATGCTGGAAAATCTTGTTGTTTGTTTGATTTCATCAACGAAACGAATAGTATTACTTACACTTACTATTAGTTAAGCTTTATTTATTTCGGTCTTTATTGCCGTTTTTGCATTGTCTCCGTCCCGGGGGTTCTACAATTTGACTCAATGTGTTTGACTTATCCGCCATCCATTGCCTTGCCGGCATCTATAATTTTTTCGCAACTAGGTCAGCTAATCTGCCCTGTCTCCTGCCTCCTGTCCCCTGCTCCCTGCTCCCTGCTCCCTGCTCCCTGCCCCCCGCTCCCTGCTCCCTGCTCCCTGTCCACCTGTCCCCTGCCCCGGCTATAGATAAATGAATGCCCCCAAAAGCACCCCGCCCACCGGTAGCCATTGGTTTATTTCATACCGGTCGGGAAAGACTTTAAGCATCGCGGCTGGCATTGCGGGCATCGCCATTCTGGGCATTGTCTCACTCTTGCTTGCCGGAGGCACCGCTCATTTCAACCCGGGCATTCTTTTGATCTGCGTCGTGCTCGCGGGGTTTTACTTCGGTCCCCTTGTGGGCATTGCAACGGCACTGGTCATTGGACTGGCCATCGGTCCGTGGATGCCGAGCAGCCCGGGGATTCCACAGCCAATATCCGACTGGCTGCCCCGAATCCTGACCTATATCGTCACCGGAGGACTCATAGGGGCCTTAAGCCTCAGGGAATACAATCGTTCACAAAAAATCATCAGGGGACAACAGCAATTGCTGCAGGCCACTCCGGAAATCATGGACCACGAACGCATCAAGGCGCTGCGCCAGATGGCCCAGGGGGTCGTTCACGATATGAACAATGCGCTCTCCCCCGTCCTCGGCTTCAGCGAATTGTTGTTGTGTGGAAAGGCCTCGCGGGATCCGAAAAAAGTCAAACATTATGCGGAAGCAATCAACACATCGGCGGCCAACGGAGTGGAGACCATAAAACGGTTAAAGGATTTTTATCAGCAGGACAGTCTCTCAGCCCCGGATACGCCGATCAACGTGCTGCAGCTTGTCAAGCAATCCCTCGCTATGACGGAAGCACGCTGGAAATCCCAGCCGCGCGCCGCCGATGCCGAGATAGCAATTGAAATCGATTGCCCCATGGATTTGATGATCATGGGCAACGACGCCGAATTGCGCGGCGTTTTGACAAATCTCATCTTCAATGCGGTTGATGCGATGCCTGAAGGCGGCAAGCTTACATTCAAGACGGAAAAAAACGACAAGCAAATCATCCTGAGGGTTACTGATACCGGTGTCGGCATGGATCCCGACACCCTGCATCGGTGTTTCGAGCCCTACTTCACAACAAAGGAAAACGGAACCGGCATGGGACTGCCACTCGGAAATACGATCATGTCCTACTGCGGCGGAGAGATCGAAATTTCCAGCGCTCCGGGAGAAGGCGCCTGTGTCAGCCTCCTCTTCCCCATACCGGAGACGGCGCCTATGCAATGTCCGGTACAAAACCTGCCGGCTATGGATCCGCTCCGAATTCTTATTGCCGAGGACGAACCTTTGATTCGAAAAATGTACGAAGAAATTCTGACGGCCTGGGGACACCGGATAACGAGCGCTGCCGACGGACAAGCCGCCTTGGACATCTTCCGCAAGGATTCAGGCCAGTTCGATCTTATGATCAGCGACTCAGCGATGCCCCGCCTCAGTGGAGGCAAGTTAATTCAGGAAATACGGCAACTCCGGCAAGACATCCCGGCCATTCTGCTTACCGGGTTCGATACCAACGCTAACATTCCGCTTACCGACGGGACGGCGAGAACGGTTTCCCTGACCAAGCCGGTCACACACGACGAATTGTACCACGCCCTCTGGCTGTCCATGTCCAATGGAACCAACGGCGCCACGCGCCCGCAGGTCATTTAATGAAGCGTATCGTCAAGGGATACCGGTATTCCTCTCCGTCCGCAGCTTTCACCGTCGCAATGATCACAGCTACCAGCTGGAAAATCACAAGAGCGATGAGCAGGAGGAACCCGATTGCTATAAAGGTGAGAAGAAACGCGAGGATGCCGTAGATGGCAACGGAAATCTGGAAGTTCAAGGCCTCCCGGCCACAGCGGTCGGCAAATGCATCCTCATCTTTTTTAATCAGCCACACCACCAGGGGGCCAATGATATTCCCTCCGAAAGGAAAAAGATAGCCCGCCAGCCCAAGGAGGTGACAAAGCATCCCGTACAGGTAGACCTTCGTTTTATTTTCGGCCTTCGGTGTTTCTCCGGCGCCGGAAGCGGGCTCGGATGTTCCGGATTGTTCCGCAGAGTCGGCTGCAGGCGTGGACCGTACAGTCGGCTCGGAGTCCTCGGAGCGATATGCATCCTCCGAAGGGGTTGGATTATCATTCGGTTGGTTTGTCATGCTGTAATTGTATGCCCATTCTCCCGTAGCATGCAAGCCATGATTTTCCGGCTTTGCGTGCGCAAAGCCAAACGCCATTATTCTGCCGGATCCCCCGTTTGGCTCGGCAGTGGCAGGTCCACGTCAACATCCGCGCCGTAGTCAACCCCATCCAACCCAAAACCGAAGAGCCGGAGGAAATTTTCCTTGTAGCCCTCGTAGTCCGACAACTCGTTCAGGGTTTCACTCGTTATTTTCGACCAGATTGCGATCACTTCCTGCTGCACGTCCAGGCGCAACTCGAAATCGTCGAGCCGTATGCGGCCCGCTTCGTCGAATTCGGCCTCGCCTCCGTACAGGCGCTCGTTGAACAGGCGCACCGCCTGTTCGATACAATCCTCATGCAGGCCCTTCTCCTTCATTATTTTGAAAAGGATCGAAATATACAACGGGACCACCGGTATCGCTGAGCTGGCCTGGGTGACGACCGCCTTGTTCACGGACACGCGTGCTTCACGCTTGTGGCGCTCAGCTATCGCCCCGGCGGCACGGTCCAGGTCCTTCTTTGCACGACCGATCGTGCCATTCGTATAAATCGGCCAGGTGAGACTCGGGCCAATATAGGAATATGCAACCGTCCGCGCGCCCGGCGCAAGGACGCCCCCCGCATCCAAGGCCTCCATCCACAGCTCCCAGTCTTCACCCCCCATGACTTTCACCGTGTGCTCGATCTCCTCCTCCGTTGCCGGCTCGATCGTGACATTGTTGATTTCATCTTTATCGGTATCCAGCGTCCGGTTTGTATAGGGCTCGTCAATGGGCTTGAGGACCGCTTTATAGGTCTCGCCGGTACGGGGATCCGTGCGGCGAGGGGACGCCAGACTGTACACAACCAGGTCCACCTGCCCGAGGTCTTCCTTGATGCGCGCGACAGCCTCCTCCTTGATGGCGTCCGAAAACGCGTCGCCATTCAAACTTTTCGCATAAAGCCCGGCTTCATGAGCGGCTTTTTCAAAAGCAACCGAGTTGTACCAGCCGGCGCTCGCAGGCTTGCCGCCGTTGGACGGACGCTCGAAAAACACACCGAGCGTGGCCGCATCGTGTGCGAATGCGGCTGTTATACGCGTCGAGAGACCGTAGCCGGTGGAGGCTCCGATAACCAACGCCTTTTTCGGCCCGCCTTCCTGTTTCGCGGCGCGCGCCGTTTCTATTTCCTCTCGTACCTTAACCTCGCAACCAACAGGGTGCGCGGTCACACATACAAATCCTCGAATCAAGGGTTTTACGATCATCCTCTCACTTCAATCGTCCACGCCGAAACAATCAACCCCGAAAAACGAATTCCTTCAAAGCTTTATCCCCGGCCGATGCCCCAGGCTTCAAATCCCATGCCGCGAAGCGCTTCCAGATCAAGCAGGTTGCGGCCGTCAAAAATAAAGGGAGGCAAATGCATGCCGTCCCGGATCTTTTCGTAATCCAGGCTCTTGAATTCGTCCCATTCCGTTAAAACAACCACCGCGTGCGCATTACGCGTCGCTTCATAGGCGTCTCCGCACACTGTAACCGCTGCATTGTCCGGCGCAACCCGGAGGTCTTTCCGGATTTGCTCTTCGGAAACTTTGGGGTCGTAGATCGCAAGATTGGCCTGCTCTTCCAGCAGGTCGGAACACACATAGATCGCGGCGGACTCGCGGGTATCGTTCGTGTCCTTTTTGAATGCGAAGCCCAGAACCGCGATCTTCTTTCCCGATAGCGTGTTAAACATGGATGCGATAATGCGCTGTGCGAACCGGTGCTTCTGGTGGTCGTTCATCGTGATCACACTGTTCCAGTAAGCCGCCACTTCCGGCATGCCAAAATATTCGCACAGATACACCAGGTTCAGGATATCCTTTTGAAAACAGGAACCGCCGAACCCGACCGAGGCTTTGAGGAATTTCGGACCGATCCGGCTGTCCGTGCCAATGGCATGGGAAACTTCATCCACATTCGCTCCCGTCGCTTCACAAATCGCGGACATCGCATTGATGGAGGAGATGCGCTGCGCAAGGAAAGCATTGGCGGCCAGTTTTGACAGCTCCGAGGACCAGAGGTTGGAGCTCAGGATTCGCTCCCGCGGCACCCAATTCGCATAAATATCGATAAGTTTTTGGATCGCCTCCCTGCCCTCGGGGGTCTCGTCCCCTCCGATAAGCACACGGTCCGGGGACTCCAGATCGGCGACAGCCGTCCCTTCGGCCAAAAATTCAGGGTTCGAAAGTATCTGAAAATTCCGTCCATCCGCATTCGCGCTAAGGATGCGTTTGATGGATTCCGCCGTACGAACGGGGAGCGTGGACTTTTCCACTACAATTTTATCCCCCTCCGAAACTTCGGCAATCGTGCGCGCGCAACTTTCGACAAACCGCAAGTCGGCCGCCCGGCCGGCGCCCACGCCATAGGTCTTTGTCGGCGTGTTGACGCTCATGAAAATCATTTCGGCCTCACGTATGACGGCGGCCACATCCGTTGAAAAAAACAGATTCGTACCGCGGCAGGCCTTAACGATCGAATCAAGACCGGGCTCGAAAACAGGCAACTCGTCGGAATTCCATGCCGCAATCCGTTCCTCGTTGATGTCCACCACGGTGACGGTATGCTCCGGACACTTGCGTGCGATCATTGCCATTGTGGGACCACCCACATAGCCTGCTCCTATACAACAAATATTCATTGGCATCTTCGCTATACGACTGCAACTGTTTTACAAGGAATTTCTCGCCGCCGCCCGTCATCGTACCGCTGCACTGATCGTCACAACACCCGCGCTATGCTCCGAATCCTGCTTTTCCTGAAAAAGCCGCAAGCGGGCCTTGTTAAGACCCGTCTCGCTCATTCGATCGGCCCGGACGCCGCGCTCCGGACCTATCGTCAACTGGTACGAACTCAGCTGGAGCATTTGCCCGGCGGCGCGAAGTTGGAGGTCCACTACACGCCGGCCGAAGCCGAAGCGGATATGCGCGCATGGCTGGGCGAAGACAGGATTTACCGGCCCCAGGCGGAAGGCGGACTAGGCAACAAACTGGAATGCGCGGTCAAGGACGCATTCCAGCGGGGCGCAAAACAAGTGGTCTGCATCGGCGGGGATTGCCCCTATTTGCATACGACGCATTTCGAACACACGGCTCAGGCGCTTGCGGATGGAGCGGATGTTGTTTTCGGTCCAAGCATGGACGGCGGTTATTATCTGGTCGGCCTGCAACAGGCCCGCCCCGAATTGTTCCGCAACATCCCGTGGAGCTCATCCGGAACCTTGGCAGCATCGCTTGAACGCGCCGCCGACCTGGGACTCCGAACCGTACAACTGGAACGACTGGAAGACGTGGATGATCAGGACAGCCTGGAAAGAGCCGTTCGCAACGGCGCGCTCTCGCCTCCTTAAGCGAGGGCGCGCCCCCAAACAGTTTTTCGCTCAAATCAGGTCCCTTCCTCCAGCTGTAGGCGTATCGATTCAACCTTAAAGCAGCTCCAAGGCATTCATTGATTCCTGCAACTCGACAGTGCGCGAGATTAGAGGGTTTTCCGACAAGAAAGAACAGAGTTCCCGGTCTTGCGCACTCACCCGAACCGTGCGCCGCGTAACCGACGGCCCACGCTCAGATCGCCCCATTCGGCTCCCTCCATCGCCCGGACAGTCGGGGGACGCTTCCGCCCCCGCCCCAAATGAGCTGAAAACTTCGCGACAAACACCGCCGAGCCCAGCACCACTCCATCGGTAAAGTACCGCACCCGGCAGCGCAGCGCGTCCGCCC
>JBKGYB010000095.1:0-7471 GCA_046546295.1 Opitutales bacterium
CGGCGCCGGCCTGGCTATAAATATCCTGAGCGAAGGACTGCATGACTTCCATGATCTTGTCTTTCGGCGCCGTCAACGCATCGGCGTCAGCCTCCTCGTTTTCGAGCGCCTTCTTGCCTTCGTCGATGGCCGACTGCAACTCCGTCTTCTTGTCTTCAGGAATTTTATCGCCGAGCTCTTCGATCTGTTTTTCGGCTTGGTAGACCGTGTTGTCCAGCTCGTTGCGGGCCTCAACGCGTGCCTTGCGCGCTTCGTCCTCCGCAGCATGAGCCTCGGCTTCTTTCTTGAGGTTTTCGACTTCGTCTTTGTCGAGACCGGAAGCGCCGGTAATGGTTATTTTCTGTTCTTTTCCGGTACCCTGGTCCTTCGCGCTGACATTCAGGATGCCGTTCGCATCAATGTCGAAAGTGACCTCGATCTGCGGCGTGCCACGTGGCGCGGGCGGAATGCCGTCCAAGCGGAAATTGCCCAGCACCTTGTTATCCTGCGCCATGGGCCGCTCGCCCTGGAGCACCTTGATGTCCACGGCTGTCTGGTTGTCGGCATAGGTGGAGAAGGTCTGGCTCTTCTTCGTCGGAATCGTGGTATTGCGCTCGATCATAGGCGTCGCCACGCCGCCGGCCGTTTCAATGGCAAGCGTCAACGGCGTAACGTCGAGCAGCAGGACATCGCGCACGTCGCCTTCGAGGACGCCCCCTTGAATGGCGGCTCCGATCGCCACCACTTCGTCCGGGTTGACTCCCTTGTGCGGATCCTTGCCCGCCAGTTCCTTGGCGATTTCCACAACCTTGGGCGCGCGGGTCATGCCGCCGACCAGGACCAGCTCGCCAATGTCCGAACTGTTATAACCCGCATCCTTGAGGCATGCCTTAAAGGGCTCGATCGTGCGTTGATAAAGTCCGTCGCAGACCTGCTCAAGCTTTGAGCGGGTGAGCTCTATATTCAGGTGCTTCGGCCCGGATTGATCCGCTGTTATGAAAGGCAGATTGATATCCGTGCTCTGTGTGGAGGAGAGCGCGATCTTGGCTTTTTCCGCTTCTTCCTTCAGGCGCTGGAGCGCCATCTTGTCTTCACTCAGATCAATGCCCTGTTCTTTCTTGAATTCGTTGACGAGGTAGTCGATCACGGCGCTGTCCCAATTGTCGCCGCCAAGGTGGGTATCACCATGGGTGGCTTTCACTTCAAAGACGCCATCGCCGATTTCGAGTATGGAAATATCGTATGTGCCACCGCCCAAGTCGTATACGGCGATCACTTCGTCCTTATTCTTATCAAGACCATAGGCGAGCGCTGCCGCTGTCGGCTCGTTAATGATACGCTTGACCTCAAGGCCGGCGATCTGCCCGGCGTCCTTGGTTGCCTGGCGCTGCGCGTCATTGAAATACGCCGGCACGGTGATCACGGCATCGGTGACTTTTTCACCGAGATAAGCTTCGGCATCCGCCTTGAGCTTTTGCAGCACCATCGCCGAAATCTGTTCCGGCGCGAACTGCTCGGTCTTCCCTTCGACTTCGCACTCGATATAGGCATCCTGGTTTTTACCCTCCACCACTTTGAAGGGAAGGCTCTTGGCTTCTTCTTTCACCTCTTCATGCTTCCGGCCGATCAGACGCTTGGCGGAGAAGATTGTATTACTCGAATTGGTTACGGCCTGGCGTTTTGCCGCCTGACCGACCAAGCGTTCCCCGTTTTTCGCAAATGCCACCACGGACGGCGTGGTCCGCCCCCCCTCGGCATTCGGGATCACGGTCGCCTCGCCGCCTTCCATGACAGCCATGCATGAATTTGTTGTTCCTAAGTCTATTCCAATTGTTTTTCCCATGCTTCCCACTATAGCAATCTTAATGCCATAACAGAATGTATTTCACAAGTCGTTATATCATAACATGTTATGATTTTTATGAAATTATTCCGGACTCGGATCGCCGGTTCCGCGGAAGCCAGGTTGTCACACCTCGTGTCTCACTTGCAGAAAATTGTCCCATTTGGCACAGCCGACGGGCATGCCGCGCTCGATGCTCCGTTCTTTATCCTGAATATCCCGTAATTGCCTGTCTTTCCGGTCGTTTTGGCTTGCCCTTGGTTTTTTTTTCTCTTCGATTGTTCAGGTAATGGCAGAATCCGGCTCAAAAGAAGATCCCCTTGGCAAAGATGTTATAGAAGCGCTCCTCGATGAAGCCGGCATACGGATCGGAGGGAGCAAGCCGTGGGACGTTCAGGTGCACGACAACCGGTTCTATCAACGCGT
The DNA here is from genome assembly GCA_046546295.1 of Opitutales bacterium. GTDB lineage: Bacteria > Verrucomicrobiota > Verrucomicrobiia > Opitutales > Coraliomargaritaceae > JBKGYB01. Next base: position 2,249 of record JBKGYB010000095.1, read on the forward strand.
GTTGGCCGAGCACTCGCTCGGTTTGGGCGAATCCTATATGGACGGCTGGTGGGATGCCGAGGCCCTGGACGCGTTTTTTTATCGGGTCACGCGTGCGCGCCTGGGCGGCAGGAGCTCGAAACGTCTTCGCTTTGCGGGTGACTGGCTGCAAGCGCGCTTCATGAACCTCCAGAGTCGAAAGCGCTCCCGCCGCGTCGCTGAACGACACTACGATTTGGGCAATCCTTTTTATGAGCGGATGCTCGACCCTTGGATGCAATATACCTGCGGCTACTGGAAGGATGCCGGGGATTTGGCGGCCGCCCAGGAGGCGAAACTCGATCTTGTTTGTCGCAAGCTTAAATTGCAACCGGGTGATACCGTGCTGGAACTTGGGGGCGGTTGGGGCGGGTTTTCCCGATTTGCCGCGGAACGCTACGGCTGCCAGGTTACCATGTACAACATTTCCTCTGAACAAGTCGCCTATGCCCGGGAATGGTGCAAGGATTTGCCCGTCGAAGTGCGCCATGCGGATTACCGCGAGGCGGAGGGCCGCTATGATAAAGTCGTCTCAATCGGCATGTGCGAACATGTGGGCTCCAGGAACTACAGAAATTTGTTCCACCTAAAACACCGCTGCCTGAAAGAAGACGGGCTCATGTTCCTGCATACCATTGGCGCCAACCGGACAAAACGCACAAGTGATCCATGGATGACCCGTTATATTTTCCCCGGCGGACAACTCCCCTCGATCCGCCAAATCACGGAGACCTCTGAATCCTGTTTCCTTTTAGAAGACTTCCACAACATTGGAGCTGACTATGACCCTACGCTGATGAGCTGGCACCGGAATTTCGAGCGCCACTGGCCGGAATTCAAGGACGCCTACGGCGAGCGTTTCCGCCGCATGTGGCGCTATTATCTTCTAAGTTGCGCGGGCGCTTTCCGCGCCCGGAATATACAACTTTGGCAGTTCGTCTTTTCACCCAAAGGCGTGGAAGGTGGCTACAAGCCGGAACGTTGATATAAATACCCGAAGAAAAACACGATGAGAGCAACGTTCGAGAACGCTGAAAGTCGGTACGCTTCAAGCAAGGCGAAGCTTCAACAAGCGTTTCTGGAAGCACGCAAGGCGGGACGGGAAGTCCGCTTGGGCAAACGCACCTCGAATTTGTTTCGTGAGCGCGATACATCCGGAGCGGTTACACTGGATGTGAGCGGTTTCAACACTGTCATCTCGGTGGACCCCGATGCCCGAACGGCGGATGTCGGGGGAATGACGCCTTACGACGCGGTCGTAGCCGCCACCCTCTCCCACGGCCTGATGCCGGCAGTGGTTCCCGAGTTAAAGTCCATCACCGTGGGCGGAGCGGTCACAGGCGGAGGGATCGAGTCCTCTTCTTTCCGCTACGGCTTCGTCCATGAAAGCGTTCGGGAAATGGAAATCCTCACACCCACGGGAGAAGTGTTGGAGTGCGGGCCCGACAATGAACAAAGCGATCTCTTTTACGGTTTTGCGAATTCCTATGGCACGCTTGGCTACGCGCTCCGCCTGCGGATCGAATTGGCGCCGGTCGCGCCCTGCGTCCTCCTTACCCACAAAAGATATGCGAATTCGGAAAAATATTTCCGCGACATGGCGGAGACCTGCGAAAAAGAACGCAATAATCCGGAAGGCGCCGCCTTTATTGACGGAACTGTTTTTGATGAAGGCGAAATGTACCAAACCATCGGGGAATGGACTCAGAAAACAGACGCTGTGAGCGATTATACGTTCATGCGCCCCTACTATCGCTCGATTCAAATCCGGGAAACCGATTGCCTGAAGACGAAAGACTATATCTGGCGCTGGGATACGGACTGGTTCTGGTGCGCCCGCGCCTTCGGCATGGAAAATCCCGCGCTGCGCTTTCTTTTTGGCATTTGCGGAGGACTGAATTCCAGAACCTACTGGAAATTGAGAAACAAATACGAGCGCAGCGCGCTGGCACGTAAATTCGGCCCCACCCGCTCTCTGGAATGGGTCATCCAGGATGTCGAAATCCCGGTTGACCGGGCGGCCGGGTTTCAGCGCTTCCTCCAGGAGAAAATCGGGATCCACCCCTTTTGGATTTGTCCGGCGAAGGCCTACCACAACTCCTCCCTCTTTCCTCTTTACCAAACGGACCCGAACATCCTGTACATTAACTTCGGATTTTGGGGCGGCGTTCCGGCCACTGAGGAAAAAGGCTACCACAATCGTCTGGTTGAAAATAAAGTAGCCGAGCTGGGTGGCAAAAAATCCCTCTACTCAACATCCTACTTCACCGAGGAGGATTTCTGGAAGCACTACAACAAACCTGCCTATCAAGCGCTCAAGGAACGCTACGATCCGGATGGCTTTTTCCCCGATCTCTACGGGAAATGCGTCTTGGGCCGCTGATTCTAGAAAGAGTAGTCAGAAGCGAGAATTCAGTATTCAGTTGCCCAGTCAGGCTGGAGGCCTCCGGCAGCGTCTGCTGGTTATGGGAACGAAGAGAATTCAACCACTGATGAACACCGATGAACACTGATGTGGAGGAGCCGCTTTACAAGGTGGACACAATAATAATTGAGAAGATCACCGACTGGGAATTTGGTCAGATGATGAACTACCTGAAGGTCACTGGACTTCGGCTGGGCTACATCCTGAACTTCAAGCAATCAAAACTGGAATGCAAGCGGGTCATTCGATGAAAAAATCAGTGTCCATCAGTGTCCATCAGTGGTTGAAAAGATTTTTCCAGGTTCAAATTTCGATGTTCGATGTTCGATGCCCCCCGGGTTTTAGCGTTACGTCTGCTGACCGGGGCTGTCCTGTCGAAGCGCCTCGACCGCGCGGGCGCGGTGACTGCGACGGGCCTTTTCCGCTTCACCGAGCTCGGCAAAGGTTGCTTCAAAACCTTCCGGTACGAAGACCGGATCGTAGCCAAAGCCGGCTTCTCCCCGTGCTGCCTGCGCAATTCGTCCGGAACAAACGCCCTCATAAAACCTTTCCCTTCCTTTTGGATCGATCCCGCAAAGCACGCACCTGAACCGTGCGCCGCGCCTGTCTTCGGGCACGCCCCGCAGTTCGGCCAGCAATTTTTCCACGTTCTCCCGATCGCTCGCGCCTTCGCCCGCGTAGCGCGCCGACCATACGCCGGGGGCTCCGTCCAGGGCATCGACTTCCAAGCCTGAATCGTCCGCCAATACCCAGACATCTTTCGGCGCCTGTTGATAAAGCGCGCGTGCCTTGATGCGCGCGTTTTCCAGGAAACTTTCACCGTCTTCCGTCACCGCAGGCATCCCGCCACAGGCCTTGGCCGAATCCACTTCAACAGCCATGCCATCGAAAAGTCCCCGGAATTCCTCCAGTTTGTGCGGATTTCCCGTCGCAATCAAATAGCGCCGAATTTCCCTTGCTGCCCCGTCCAACCAACCGTGCGTAAGCACATCGCCGCCAAAAAGAGCGTGCCTGACATCTCTCAGCTGAATGGCTTCGCTCATGCGGCAGGTGTCACGAGCACTCCCCATGCCCGCCGCCTGCTGGTCACTCATGAATTTCGGCGTCTGGTAGGTGAAAACATAGTCCACGATCCGACGCTCAATCAGGGCAGTGGACAAAGCGGGCCCGGCCTCAATATAGACCCCCAACAGTCCATCCTCCGCGCAGTGAAGACGAAATGCCTCCCAATCCGGATAACCCTCCCGCTCGGGCAAGTGCCACACTTTTACGCCCGCATCCAGCAAACGACTCAATCGTTCCGGATCGGCCTTCGTCTTCGGTCCCGTGACCACTGTGGTTCGTTCTTTGTACTCGTCCCGAAAAAGGAGCGGGAGATTTTTTTGTGCCGCCGTCCCTAGGCTTCGATCAAACACAAAACGCCGCGGGCACCAGGTTTCTTCCGCGAGCCTGGCGGTCAATGCGGGGTCATCGCAAAGTACGGTTTGCGCCCCCACGGCGACCGCCGGGAAATAGCGCCGCCAGCGCATTACATCCGCGCGCGCTTTTTGCCCCGTGATCCAACGGGCGGCGCCGGATGCGGCGGCAAATTTTCCATCCAAGGTCATCGCCATCTTCGCCGCAAGAAGCGTCCTGCCGCGGGTGATCCAATGGTTGAACAGCAGGTTGAGATCCGTACAGCGATCCGCCAGCACGCCGGTGACCACTTCCACCCCGCCCTCCCGAAGCAATTCGATCCCCCGGCCCGCGTGGCTGGGATTGGGATCCACCGCCCCCACCGCCACGCGGGAAACCCCGGATTCCAGGATCGCGTCGGTGCAGGCGCCCGTGCGCCCTTGCGTGCTACAGGGCTCCAAGGTCACGTACAAAGTTGCATCCGCCGCCGGCTTCCGCCCAAGCTGCCGCAAGGCGTCGATTTCGGCATGGGGCTCACCGGCCGAACGATGCGTCCCTTCCGCGCGAACCTCGCCTCCCTCGGCGATTAACGCGCCGACCATCGGATTCGGATGGGTCCGCCCCCATGCCGCCCGCGCCAATTCAAGCGCGCGTGCCATGAGAGCTTCGTCGCGCTGTGCCCCCTCGCTCATGCGCGTACCACCGGATTGTTTCGCTTTTCTTCGCCGACAGTTGTAGGGGGGCCGTGGCCGGTATAAATCGTGGTCGCCTCCGGCAAAGAATAAACCTGCTCCCGAATCGAGGTCTCCAGTGTTTTCAAATCCCCGCCCGGTAGATCGTAACGCCCGACACTCCCCGCGAAGATGATATCGCCGCCAAAAGCGAGCCCTTCGCTCTCCAAATACAGCAGAATGTTGCCCGGGCAATGACCGGGCACATGACGAACATGCCATGTTTTTCCAAGCAAATTCAAAGTATCCCCGCCCACGCACCAATTGTCGATATGAACAGGCTTCATCTCAAGGCCCGGCATGGCAAAATAGGACATTACGCCGGGCTTTTCGAATAGCACACGATCATCGGGATGTCCCCATACCGGAATACCGGCCGCTTCAAAGGCATGCGCGTCCAAGGTGTGATCCCAATGGCCGTGCGTCAAAACAAGGGCTTCAAGCGCACAATCATGTCGTTCCGCGACCGTTTTCGCCCAGTTATAGCCTTCCTGCGGCGCGTCTATCACGACACAGGCTTTTCGCTCGGGCTCTACAACGAGGTATGCGTTTGTTCCAATTGGCGGCAATTCCTGGCTCTCGATCAGCATGATTCGAAAGCATGCACCCGGACCGCGTCCTTTCAACACACATTTCCGCGAAATCCTGTCGGAC
>JBKGYB010000096.1:0-7453 GCA_046546295.1 Opitutales bacterium
CGGGATTGACAGCCGCTCTTCGGCTACAAAAATACGGCACATGCAAATGCCTGAACTTCCCTCCGCATTACGTGAATTCGCGCCTGAAAGCGGCATTGTTCTGGGTTCGGGGCTCGGTTTTTTCGCCGAGGACAGGATCCGGATCGAGGGCGAGTTGCCCTATGCCTCGATCACGGGCTTTCCGGTTTCGACAGCGCCGGGGCACGCGGGACGTTTTGTCTATGGACTGCTGGGGGACCGCCGGGTCATCTGCATGCAGGGGCGCTTCCATTTCTATGAGGGTTATTCGATGCCGCGCCTGACCTTGCCGATACGCGTGATGGGGCAGCTTGGGGTGCGCAGCCTTTTTCTGACGAATGCCGCCGGGGGGATTAATCCCGAATTTGAGCCGGGCGATTTCATGTTGATCCGGGATCATATCAATTTTCTCGGAACGAATCCGCTGATCGGCGCCGACCCCGACGACGGGAATCGTTTCCCTGACATGAGCGAGGTCTATGACGGGGCGCTCCGCGCTGCCATTCGTGGTCGGGCGGAGGCGGAGGGCCTGGTTTTGAAGGAGGGTGTTTACCTTGCAACCACGGGGCCGAGTTTTGAGACCCCTGCGGAGATCCGTGCGTTTGCCGCGTTGGGCGCGGATGCGGTGGGCATGTCGACTGTGCCTGAAGCGATTGTGGCGCGTCAACTGGGCCTTCGCGTGGCGGCGATATCCTGTATCACGAATTTGGCGGCGGGGCATTCGGCAACGCCGCTTTCTTATGAAGAAGTCGTTGAAACCGCCGACCGGGTGCGGGGGCAGTTCGCCGATTTGCTGGCCGGCGCAGTCGCAAGCGGGGTCGCGGAGCTTTTTTAGTGTTAAAGGACACTGGCCTTGGCGCCTTCCTCCGCGTAGAAACCGGTCACCTGTGCGAGCAGGGCCGGGAGGACCTCGAGTCTGCGGGGGCTTACAATGATTTGCACGGCGCCGTGGCGTCCGTCGCTGCAGTTGAAGGGCAGGGTGACCGCAGGCATGAAAGCCAGGCTTGCCGGGGCCAGGTAATCCAGAATATGTCGCTCCAGTTGCTCGTTCCATGCGTCTTTGTTCGGGGTAGGAACAGGGCAGATGGGGCAGATGAGATAATCGTGGGTTTTGAAAAGTTCAGTGAGCGTGCTGCGGATTTTTTCCTGGGTCTCGTTGCAGGCTTCGGCCGCGCGGATGGAGCAATCCTCGCCTTGTTCAATCCGGCGCAGGAGGGAGGGAGCGTAGCGCTCGCGGTATTCATCCAGCCAGTAGCGGTGGATGGCGTGCAGCTCGCGGGCTACGAGGGTCTCCAGTGCTCCGGCGGTATCCCGCAGGGCATGGTTTAGCCAGGAATGGAGTGGCGGGTTTTCATCGATGTCTAATTCACGGGTGAGGCGGAAGATTCCGGCTTTGATCTCGGGATCCAGCGGACCGCCCCGTCCCTGCAGGGACGCGCCTTTTAATTCCACGGCGTCGTTTGGAACCGGCGGATTGCAAAGCGCCCGTATCGTGGTGGACAAATCGTCGATATGCGCGGTGACGCAACCGATTGAATCGATGGTGGGCGCGATGGGAAAAACGCCCTCGCGGGCAAGGGTATTGTTTTCCATGCGGAATCCGAAAAGACCGTGAAGGGCCGCGGGGAGGCGTATGCCGCCGCAGGTGTCGAGGCCGAAGGCCAGAGGGACATAGCCGTCGGCCACGGCCCGCGCGGATGAGCCCGCGCCACCGCCGGGAATCCAGTGTTCATTGTCGGGATGCGGGCAACGACCGAAAGCAGGATTATCGCCGGAGAGGGCGACGCCGAATTCCGCAGGCACGGTTTTCAGGAAAAACGCGGCGCCGAGCTCTTTGAGACGTTCATATAAAAGGCAGTTTTCTTCCGCGGGCATTTCGAAGGCTTCGCTTAGCGAGGATCCGCAAGTTGTGGGCAGGTCCCGTATGTCAAACATGTCCTGGAGGGCATACGGTATGCCGGCAAGCGGGGGACAGGGCTCCGCATGCACGCTTTGCAGGGCGTGCAGGAGCGTTTCTCTGTCCGGGCGGGCAGCCGCGAAAGATCGCTTGAGTTTGGGCTCAAGCGCCTGCAAACGGCCCAGGAAATGGTCGACGCCGTATTCCGGTGTTTTCAAGGCGCGGGCGCGCCATTGTTCAAAAGTGAGTCGATTGGAACGCATTGTGGGAGTCAGCTTTCGCCGAAACGGCGCTCCCATTCCTTCCAGCTGATTTCGCTGAACGTGGGCTTGCCGAATGGGGAGGTGTGAGGTGTTTCGCAGCTGAGCAGATCGCGGGCGAGCTGTTCCGCTGCGGTGGCGGTGAGCGGGTCGTTGCGTCGGTAACTGCCCTGTACGGCCAGTCGGGCGACGGCATCGTGGGAAATTCCGGGTGCGTCCCGGCTGTCGCCCCGCTGACGGCAGAGGTCCACGAGGTCGCGCAGAAAGGGTTCCGCCTGTTCCGGCGACAGCCAGGCGGGCACGGCTTCAATCCGGTAAAAATGGCGGCCGAAGGGCTCGATCGAAAAGCCGTGCTCTTTCAGCCGGTGGGTTTGCGCTTTCAGTGTTTCCGAGGCGAGCGGTTCGAATTCAATCGGTTGTGGAATGAGCAGGTTTTGACTGGCGCTGTTTTCTTTTTCGAATTCGCGTTTAATTTTTTCGTAACGCACGCGCTGGTGGGCGTTGCGCAGGTGCAGCATGACCAGCCCGTCCGGCGTGTTGAAAAGAGCGTAGCGTTTTTTCAGCAAAGCGACAAAGCGCCAGTCCGTATCGCTTCTTTCAGCGCCTTCCGTGTTGTCGTCCGCTTTGACTTCGTCCTTTCGGCCGGGCTGTTGTTGTGGCTCCACAGGCGCGCTTGCGCTGGTTTCGGGGCTTCCCGAGGCCTTCAGGGAAGCGGGCGGCGGCATGGCCTCCGGCGCGATGGAGCCGGACGCGGGAGAGGCCGTGCGGGCGGGCGCCTGATCCGACTCCGACTCCGTATTCGTATTCGGATCGGCGAACTCCGGTTTTTGAGCGGGGCGGGGGCCGGCGGATTCAGGGCGCCCGGACGGGGTTTCCGTTGTGGGCAGATCCTGTGTCCGGTAGGCCGCCAGAGTGTCGGTCACCGCATTCAGCACAAAGCGTCGGACGGCTCCGTCGTTGTGAAAGCGGATCTCGCGCTTGGCGGGGTGTACATTGACATCCACCTCACGCGCCGCGAGCTCCAGAAAGAGGAAAGCGGGCGGGTAGCGGCCTTTTTGGATTTGTCCGTGGTAGGCGTCGAGGACGGCGAAGCCCAGCGTCCGGCTGTCGACCGGCCGGCGGTTGACCAGCGTGACGAGTTCCCGGCGGGTGGAACGTCCGATGCCCGGTTTGGCCGTCAGACCGGTCAGGCGGTAGCCCGCCCCGGGGTCGCTCGCTTCGACCGGAATGAGGTCCCGGGCAAAGTTCCGGCCCCATATTTCAGCGATGCGGTCGGAGAGATGCTCACAGGCAGGCGATTGAAAAACCGTACGGCCGTTTTCCAGGACGTGGAAGGCAACTCCCGGATGGGCGACGGCAAAAAGCCGGCAGGTGTAGGTGATGTGCGCGGTTTCCGTCGCATTCGTTTTGAGGAACTTGCGTCGGGCCGGGACCGAGTTGAAGAGATGGGCGACCTCGATCACGGTGCCGGGCGGCATGCCGCATTCTTTTTTGTCGAGCAGTTTGCCGCCGTTGAAGCGGATCTCGGTGCCGTGTGTGGCGTCCTTTGGCCGGGTGCGCAGGGTGAAACGGGAAACCGAAGCAATTGAAGGGAGCGCCTCGCCTCGAAATCCGAAGCTGCGAACTTCGACGAGGTCGCGGGACTCGCGTATTTTGCTGGTGGCATGTCGTTCCAGCGCGAGGAGCGTTTCGTCCGGCCCCATGCCCGACCCGTTGTCTTCGACCCGTATATAGGATTTGCCGCCGTTGCGGAACTCCACTTCGATCCGGGTGGCGCCGGCGTCGATGCTGTTTTCGACCAGCTCCTTGACCACAGCTACGGGCCGTTCAATGACTTCGCCCGCCGCGATTTGGTTGGCGACCCGGTCGGAAAGTATGCGGATGGACGACATAAAGGGGGACTTCAACAGGCGGCGGTTTGTCGAACTCGGATTGGATGGTGGTGTTTAAATAAAAGAAGTTTGCAAACCGACTGCAATACAGCATGCGGACGCCCGGCGTGGATTCAAATACGAAAAAACAGGATCTTGCCGGACTTGACTTTTTTATAATTGCGATTGCTTTTGCTTATATGGATAAAAAAGACCAAAACTCTGCTTCTTGCGGAATCAAGACCGATGAAAAGAAACAGCATTTCGATGATATCTATATCGCGGAAGACCCTGTTCCGTTTAAAGAGAAGATTATTGATGCGCTGGATTATATATCGGATGATTTCAACCGGGCGATCTTCGACCGTTTAATTCTTCCCTGGTGCGAGAAGCGTGTCGAAGCCGGCGAAAAGCTCCACCTCGTGGATTTGTGCTGCTGCTTTGGAAACACCACCATGGCGATCGCTCACGGAATGGATGTAGCCGATATCCGCGCAAATTGGGCGGATCACGAGAGTTGTCGAAAGGCGGCGCAACCGCGCCGCTTGCCCCTGCATACCACGGGGATCGACATTTCCCGCAATGCGGTGGCCTACGGGAAGCAGGCCGGGATCTTTGACGAAGCGATTGAAGCGGACTTGAACGCGCCCGCGCCGGGAGCAAAGGATGCCGTATATAATTCCATGCGTGCGGCCGATGTTGTTGTTTCGACGGCTTCGCTTGTTTACCTTGAACCACATGCCATCGCGGCCGTGCGCGACGCATTTGCGGAAGGCGAGGGGGAGGGCTACATGCTGGTGAATTTCCTGAACCCGTTCTCCCTGGAAAAGTCCGACACCGCAAAGCGCATGCTTTTGGAAAAGCTCGATTTTGTCGGTAGCATGGCGACCCGCCACCGTCGACTCTCCCGGCTCGAAAGGGAAAACTACCCGGATGAAGAATGGGCGCTGCTGGAACTCTGGGTCTTGAAACGCTGCGGTTGAGGCTGTTTTCAGGCGGTCTCTTTTGTCCGATTCCTTTGACTCGCGCGCGGACTGTTTTAGCGTCACGCCATGCCCAATCGACTCGCCAACGAAAACAGCCTGTATCTGCGCCAGCACAAGGACAACCCGGTGGATTGGCATCCCTGGGGGGCCGAAGCGTTTGAAGCGGCCCGCGCGGCCGACAAGCCGCTCCTTGTTTCAGTCGGGTATTCCGCATGTCACTGGTGTCACGTCATGGCGCACGAGAGTTTCGAGGACAGCTATATTGCGGACCTCATGAACAAGCACTTTGTCTGTGTCAAAGTGGACCGGGAGGAGCGCCCGGACGTTGATCAGGTCTACATCGAAGCGGTGCGGATGATTCAGCAACACGCGGGTTGGCCCTTGAACGTCTTTTGCCTGCCCGACGGACGTCCTTTTTTTGGAGGGACGTATTTCCCGGCCGAGGATCGGGGCCAGGGAATGATACCCTGGCCCCAGGTGCTCATGCGGATCGCGGATTATTACAAGCGTTCCCGTGAGGAACTGGTGGAAAACGCGGACGCCATACAAAAAAACATTATTTCCATGGCGCGCCCCGCGTCCGAAGAGGACGAGGCAGGATGGAATAACCGCTTGCTGGTGGAGGCGGCCCGCGGAATATGCGGCAATTATGACCAGGACAACGGCGGTTTCGGCGGGGCGCCGAAGTTTCCGCCTTCGATGGCATTGAATTTCCTCCAGACGGTCGGGCGATCCGCGGCACTCGAGCAAGAGGATCCGGCGCTCGCCCGTCGGACGCGCGAAGTTCGGCGCGGCACGCTCGACGCGATAGCGCGGGGCGGGCTTTTCGACCAGTTTGGTGGCGGGTTCGCGCGATACTGCGTGGATGCGCAATGGACGATTCCACACTTTGAAAAAATGCTTTACGACAACGCCTTGCTCATTGAGGCCTATACGCGTGCTTGGTTGGACAACGGCAACCCCTTGTACGCTGCGGTTGTGGAGGAAACGATCGACTGGCTGGAGCGTGAAATGAGTGCGCCTGAAGGCGGGTTTTACGCGTCAATCGACGCCGACAGCGAGGGCGGGGAAGGGCGGTATTATGTCTGGACGCCGGAAGAAGTGGAAGCCGTTCTCGGCCCCGAAGACGCCCGGGCCGTATGCGAGGCCTACCACATTACGCCCGAGGGTAATTTCGAGCACGGCCGCACCCATCCCACGCTTCGGGATACGGATTTTTCCGTCCGGGAACAGTTGGCCCCGGCCCGTCGGGCCTTGCTGGCCCACCGCGAGGCAAATCGGGCGCCGCCGGGCAAAGACACCAAGATCAGCGCCGCATGGAATGCGATGCTGATCCGTGCGCTCGCGGATGCCGGGTTTTATTTCAATCGTCCCGAATGGTTGCAGCGCGCACGTCGCGGGGCTGATTTCCTTTGGGAGAAGGTTACTGAGGACCATGCGGGCGAGCTGCGCCTGAGGGCCGTCTATTACGAAGACGCGGGCTCCAGGGTGGATGGCTATCTCCACGACCACGCCCTGCTTGGCGAAGCCATGCTCGCGGTCGGGGCGAAGGTCGACTGGCTTGAGCCCGGTTCCTCTCCGGTTTACATCGAACGGGCACGCCGCTGCGTGGCGGGGGCGATGCAACATTTTGATGATCCCGGGGAGCCCGGTTGCTTTTTTACCGCTGACGATGTCGCGACGCCCGTGGCCCGTAGAAAAGAGTTCGTGGACAATGCCACGCCTTCCGGAAACTCCTCGTTGTTGCATGCTTTGGCCGGCCTCTACGCCTGGACCGGCGAAGGCTCGTACGCACGGACGATTCAGAAAAGCCTTCCCGCGTATACCACGTATACGAAACGCGTCGCTTCCGCCGTGGCACATGGCTTGGAAGCCGCCACCCAACATGCGATGGGCATAGCGGTAATAGGCGTACGGGAAGGCGCGGAAACAGGGCGCTTGCGGAAGGCCCTGGCAAACACGGCCTTGCGTCGGCTCTTCCTCCGGACCGTTCGCGCTGAGGAACAACCCGCCGACTTCCAAGTGTGCGTCGGGTCCCGGTGCCTCGCTCCGACTGATGATCCGGAAGATATAGCCGAAGTCATTTAGCAGCGCGCCGGACTGCTACAGGAAATAAACCTAAAAAGATTAGTACAACCACTGATCCCGCTGAGCGATGATCCCCGTAAGGTTTTTATGGAGGCTAACACGGACGTTTGCTGAAGCTGCACGCTACCCCTGAGTTATCGCCCGTCCCATAAATGATGACATAAAGTAGCGTGCAGCTTCAGCAAACGTTTTCAGCAATCATTTCATTCCGCCGATCCGCCGCTTAGTTTGCTGCACGCTATGTTAATTTCCGAAAATTCAAATGTTACAAGATCCTACTCGTCGTCCGCTCTCCTTGACCGTCGACCGGTTTCCGCCGGCTCAAGACTCCCC
>JBKGYB010000097.1:0-7350 GCA_046546295.1 Opitutales bacterium
GCGTCGGGTGTCACCCGGCGCCGGTGCGTTCGTTTGCTGAAGCTGCACGCTACTTTAATTTCCGAAAATTCAAATGTTACAAGCTACTAGCGGCGTCGGTTCTGCGATGGGGATTCCGAACGCCTGAACGAGCTCGGGCAATATCCTTAAATTAAAACGCCCAATATCCATAAGTCATTATTGGTCGACCCGGGGGATCAGTGTCCATCTGTGTCCATCAGTGGTTCAACCGCAGAATGTGGGTTTACTCGCTCTCCGGCAATTCCGGCCAGATTAACAGGAACCAGGTGGCTGCCAGACTGAAAAGCAGCAAGAGCACGCCTAAGACATACAGAAAGCGGGAGAATTTTTTGAATTCAAAGGCATTGCTCACGCCAAAGAGCAGGTTGCACACGAAGCTTCGCAGTTCCCGCTTGGAATCTTCCCTCGACAGGATGAGGTAAAGCCCGAATACGGCGGGAAGCACGCATATCGCGATTTTAATAACCAGAATGGCGAACTTGAGATTAAGGAGTTGCATGAAATAAATTGTCCCAACCGGTGTTGAACCGAGGCGCTGCGATACGCTCGGTAGATGACAGCCGGGGGCGCTTTTTCAAGAACAAACCCCTCGGCTTCGGTTTTTCTTTATGGCTCAGAGCTTACGAGCTCCCAGCCTTCCCGCTGGATCAAAGGCTCGGCTTTTTTGAATTTAAGTTCTTTTTCTTCCCCGCCCTTTCGTATTTTAACCACCTCGTTGCGCCCGATCTTGGGCATTTCGCGTCGAACCGGCTCGACTTTGGGCAGTTCCACTTGCTTGCCGCCTCCGGCAGTTGCGGCGGCGGGCTTTGATGTCGACCGCGCGCTGGCCGCAACCGCCCCGGCCAAGGCGCTCGGCTCCCCTTGCGAATCGGTCCCCGGTCCGGCTACCTGCGCCCGCTTCGACATTTTTGACAACATGTTTTGGAAGGCCTCCGCATTCGTCGCCGTGCGGAAGAGCGACTGGGTGATTTCCCGTCGGACGTTTGTCATCAGCTCCTCGAAGTAGCCATAGGCTTCGCTCTTGTATTCGTTCAAGGGATCCTTCTGGCCGTAGCCCCGGAGATTGACGCTCCGGCGCAGCTCTTCCATCTCCGTCAGGTGGTCCTGCCAGCGCCGGTCCAGGGCGCGTATGACGACATAACGCTCCAGCCGCACCAGGGCTTTCGGATCTTCAAACGCCTCCCGCTCTTCATAGGCGTTGCGTATCCGCGCGAGTATTTCCTCCACCCGGGGCTCCACATGTTTGCCTTCAAGTTCATCCGCTTGCAGCCCAAGCGGGAAATAGGCGTTGAGCCACGCGAGGAAATGCTCCATCCCTTCGCTCGCTTCCTCTTGGGACTGGTCGAGCGCCCGCAGACGTTCCTCAACCTCCTCCTCAATCATCTCAAAGATGAGATCGCGCGGTTTTTCCGAGTGCAGGGCTTCGTTGCGAATCCCGTACACCACGTCCCGCTGGGTGTCCAGCACGTCGTCAAACTGTAGAAGCCGCTTGCGGATCGAGAAATTTTGCTGCTCCACTTTTTTCTGGGCGTTTTCAATCGACCAGTTCAGCGCAGGATGCTGCAGCTCTTCCCCCTCGGTCATGGATTTTTCCAGAATCCGGGAAATCGGGCCGGAATTTGCGAAAAGCCGCATGAGGTCGTCTTCCAGGGAAACAAAGAACTTCGAGAGCCCCGGATCTCCCTGACGGGCGCAACGCCCGCGCAACTGCCGGTCGATTCGACGCGACTCGTGTCGTTCGGTCCCGATCACGAAGAGCCCGCCCACCTCCGGGACGCCTTCGCCCAGTTTGATGTCGGTCCCGCGCCCGGCCATATTCGTCGCGATGGTCACCGCCCCCTTCTGTCCGGCGCGCGCCACAATATCCGCCTCTTTTTCGTGGAATTTGGCGTTGAGTACATTGTGCGTGATATTCGCGCGGCGCAGCATCCGGCTGAGCACTTCGGAAGATTCCACCGACGCCGTTCCCACAAGCACAGGCTGGCCTTTTTTGTTCGCTTGCTCGATCTCATTGACCACCGCATTGTATTTTTCGCGGCGTGTTTTGAAGACCACGTCATTCAAATCTTCCCGAATACAGGGCTTGTGTGTGGGTATGACCATGACGGACAGCCCGTAGATTTCATTGAACTCGGAAGCTTCCGTTTCCGCCGTGCCCGTCATGCCCGCAAGCTTGTCATACATGCGGAAATAATTCTGGAGCGTCACCGAGGCGTAGGTCTTCGTCTCTTTTTCAATGGTGCAGTTCTCCTTGGCCTCAACCGCCTGGTGCAAACCGTCCGACCAGCGCCTGCCCGGCATCACGCGACCGGTGTTCTGGTCCACGATATTCACCTTGCCCTCCTGCACGACATACTCCTTGTCGCGCTCGTAGAGACTGTAGGCGCGCAGCAGCTGGCTGATGCAGTGGATGCGCTCACTCGTGTCCTGAAACAAAGTTTCCGCCTCCTGCTTGACCTTCTGCTTTTCCTCCGGCGAAAGCTCCTCGCGCTTGTCGATTTCCATGAACTGGGTCGGCAGGTCGGGAAGCATGAATGCGTCGGGATCCTCCGGACTCAGAAGATGACGCCCTTTTTCCGTAAGGTCCGCTTGCTGCTGCTTCTCGTCGATTACGTAGTACAGCGCCTCCTTGAGCGCATAGCGCCGCTGTTTGTTGAAGTCGCTGTTCATCTCCAGCTCAAACTTGTCCAATGCCCGCCGAATCGCCGGAACCTCGTTGAGACGGTGGAACTGCTTGTTCTTGGGCATGCCCAGCTTCACTTGATACATTTGGGCGACCGCATTCTCCCAAGCCTCTGGGTCTTCACTCCCCTTTTCCAGGATGGGACGCGCCGCCGCAATCAGTTCGTTGCAAAAAGCCTGCTGCTTTGCGACAAGTCGCTGAACACTCGGCTTTATCTCGTTGAATGGCAGCGGCTTATCCTCCTGCATCGGCCCCGATATAATCAGCGGCGTTCGGGCCTCGTCGACGAGAATGGAGTCCACTTCGTCAATGATGCAGAAATAATAGTCCCGCTGCACCTGGTCCTCTTTGCGCCCCGCCATGCCATTGTCCCGAAGGTAATCGAAACCGAACTCCGAGGCCGTGCCATAAGTAATGTCGCGGCCGTACATTTCCTGCCGCGTTTCCGGAGTCATGCCGTTCTGGATACAGCCCACGCTCAGCCCGAGAAAATCGAACAAGTACCCCATCCACTCCGAGTCGCGGCGCGCTAAAAAATCGTTGACCGTAACCAGTTGGCAGTTGCGCCCGGTTAACGCGTTGAGATACAGCGGCAAGGTCGAAACCAGAGTCTTGCCTTCCCCGGTCGCCATTTCCGCGATATGCTTCTCGTGCAGTGCGATGCCACCCAGCAGTTGCACGTCAAAATGCACCATGTCCCAAGGGAGCATGTGCTCGCACACTTCCAGGGTTTGTCCGCAGAGCCTGCGGGAGGCGTTTTTGACCGTCGCGAAGGCTTCCGGCAAAAGCTCGTCGAGCGACTCGCCTTCCTTGTGGCGCCGCATGAACTCGTCGGTTTTCGCCCGGAGTTCCGCGTCTCCCAAAGATTGGTACTCCTCCTCGATCGCGTTGATGCGCTCGATGATCGGTTGGCACCTCTTCTGGTACTTCTTGTAGTGGCGACCGGAAAATTTCTGGAGAATTCGGGAAATCATGGAATCTTGTTAATGCTTGTACTATATGCCCGTGCCGTTATGACGAACGGCCTCAGGCCGGTGAGACAATACACGGGTGGAAATGCTCCATTTTTGCTTGATTCCGCGTCCGCATGCAAGAGCCATCTGCCCTCTCGATGCGAAGGGCGGCGGGACCACGGTATTTTCATTTTAATTTCATTGAACGCGTTTTTACAATAAATAAAAATTCCGCTATCGCGCCGCCCCGCTTCCGGCCCTGAGCCAGCCCAAAGGGTTGGCGGGTCTGTGTAAGCGCCCATAAGCGGTTTAAAACCACGCCTGAATAGTTCTTTTCCTGAAAACCACGTCTTTCGAAAAAATGTCCCGCTCCCCGAAGCGAGCCCGGTCTTGACCCCGGGCCGCTTTACGCGGAATTTGCCGTACGCCCATGCCCGACAACGAAACAATCGCCGCCCTTTCCACTCCCGCCGGAGAATCCGCCGTCGCGTTGATACGCGTCAGCGGGCCCGCCTGCGCGGAGCTGGCGGCCGCCGTGCTCAAGCGCTCCTCTCCCCCGCCCCCGCGGCGCGCCACATTCGGCGCCTACCGGAATATCGACGGGGAGCCGGTGGATGATTGCCTGTTTGCTTTTTTTGCCGACAACAAATCCTTTACCGGCGAACCCATGCTGGAAATAGCCCCGCATGGCAATCCCTTTGTGGTTCAGAAAATCATGGAAGATCTCTTCGCCCGGGGCTGTCGCCCGGCGGAACCCGGCGAGTTCACCAAAACCGCGTTTCTCAACGGGAAGATGGATCTCAGCCAGGCGGAAGCCGTGGCGGACCTGATTCGCGCCCGCTCGGACCGTAGCATGGAAGCCGCGCGACGGCAACTTCACGGGGCGGTGGGCCACCGAATGAGCGAATTGACCGACCAGTTGCTCGGCATTATGGCCCATGTGGAGGCCTACATCGATTTCCCCGAAGAGGATTTGCCCGCCGAGGATCAGGATGGCCCCGCCCGCGACCTCGCCGGTTTGATCCGCGCCGTGCGCGAACTGATTGAGACGCGGCACTACAACGCCCTCCTCCACGAAGGCGTAAAGACGCTCATCATCGGCGAACCCAACGTCGGGAAAAGCAGCCTCATCAACGCGCTTACCGGCGCCGAGCGCTCCATCGTTGCCGAATTGCCCGGCACCACCCGCGATTATGTATCCGCTTTCATCATGGTCGGCGGCTGGCGTATCGAAATACTAGATACGGCGGGACTTCACGAGGGCGGCGACCTGATCGAGCGCAAGGGGATTGAACACACGCTGGAACAGGCCGGGACGGCGGACTTTTACCTCCTTGTGCTCGACGCAACGCAGCCCTCGCCCAACTTGCCCGACGAGTTGACCCATCGTATCCGTTTTGACAATACAATAGTCGTGGAAAACAAAATGGATCTGGCGGGCGCCCGCGCGCACGAGGATTTTCTGGCGGGCGCGCCGCACGCGCCGCTTTCCCTCAAGACCGGCGAAGGCCTGGATGCGCTTCGTCGGACCTGGGTCGAGGCAATTGAAACCGGACTCCCCTCCCCCGGCCCCGACGGCGTAGCGGTGAACGCGCGACACGCCGCCGCGTTGGAGGAGGCGGCCGGCGCCCTCGAACAAGCCAAAGGCCTTATGCTGGAGGGCGAGGTCCCCGAACTGGTGGCCGCAGAGCTGCGGAGCGCAATGGACGCGATAAGCAAAGTTGTCGGCCGGGTGGACAATGAACGAATGCTGGATCAGTTATTCCAGAACTTTTGTATCGGAAAATGAGCGAAGGACTGAAATTCGGGCCGAAGCGGCCCTACGACGTCATTGTCTGCGGCGCCGGGCACGCGGGCTGCGAAGCCGCGCTTGCGGCTGCGCGCCTCGGCGCCGACACCCTCATGCTGACGGGCAACCTCGATACCGTCGCGCAGATGAGCTGCAACCCCGCGATCGGCGGACAGGCAAAAGGCCATATCGTGCGGGAAATTGACGCCCTCGGCGGCGAAATGGCCGTCAACACCGACGCCACCGGCATCCAGTTTCGCCTCCTGAACGCCTCCAAAGGCCCCGCCGTACAGGCGCCCCGAGCTCAGTGCGACAAAAAAGCCTACCAATACCGGATGAAACATGCCCTCGAACTGCAGCCCGGGCTCGAGCTTTTCCAGGCGATGGTTCAGGGCCTGATCTTCGACGGGGATCGCGTCGCAGGGGTCCGCACAAACCTGGATGTCGATTTTTACGCCCGCACCGTGGTTGTAACAACCGGCACCTTTTTGCGCGGACTCACCCACGTCGGAAAGAACAAGAACGAAGGCGGACGCCTGGGCGATGTAGCCGCCGGCGGCTTGTCGGAATCCTTTCAGAAAGCCGGGATCCGGTTGGAACGCCTGAAAACAGGCACGCCCCCGCGGATTCTCGGCAGCAGCATCGATTTTTCAAAATTGGAGCAACAGCGCGGCGACGAAGCGCCGACCCTGTTCGCCTTCCATGATACGCGCGGCGACGAGGAATTGTTCCACGTGGAACAATTGGGCCAAAAGAAGCTCGGATGGGCGCCGGGAACGGACCAGGTATCGTGCTGGACAACGCATACGGGGGATACAACCGAACGAATCGTCAGGGAAAACCTTCATTTGTCCCCGCTTTATGCCGGCGAAATCGAGGGCGCCGGCCCGCGGTACTGTCCGAGCATCGAGGACAAGTTTGTGCGCTTCAAGGACAAACGCCGGCACATGATCTTTCTTGAGCCGGAGGGACGCAATACGGACGAGTGGTATATCAACGGTCTCTCGACGAGCCTGCCTTTTGACGTGCAACTGGACCTGCTGAGAAGTATCCCCGGGCTGGAGCGGGTGCAAATGCTTCGCCCAGCCTACGCCGTGGAGTATGATTTCGCTCCGCCGACGCAGTTGTTTGCTTCTCTCGAATCAAAAAAAGTGAAAAACTTGTTTTTTGCCGGACAAATCAACGGCACCTCGGGCTACGAGGAAGCCGCCGGCCAGGGGCTCCTGGCGGGGGTCAATGCCGCCCGGAAAACGCAGGGCGGCGATCCGCTGGCGCTGGGTCGCGACGAAGCCTATATCGGCGTCCTGATCGACGACCTTGTGACAAAGGGCACGCGGGAACCGTATCGCATGTTTACAAGCCGGGCGGAACACCGCCTGCTGTTCAATCACCACAGCGCGGAATCCCGCCTGTTGCCGCACGCCCGCCGCTTGGGGCTGGTCGGGCCGGAGCGGCTCAACCGGATGGAAGCGAAGGATGCCTCGATCCAACAATGGGTCGAATACTTGGAAAAGGAACGGGCAGGGGGGCGGACCTACGGCGAGCGCCTGCGGCGAAGCCGCTCGCCGGAAGATTGTCCCGCCGAGCTCCAGGCCGAGAACTCGGGCATTCGGGATGAAGTGCTCTACCGGGTGATCTATCGCGGCTATTTGGAGCGCGAGCGCAAGCAGATCGAAAAACTCCGTCACATCGACCATGTCCGGATACCGGATGATTATGATTACAATGCGGTGCGCGGCCTGCGCGGCGAAAGCGCCGCAAAACTGGCGGAGCTCCGGCCCAGCACGCTGGGACAAGCTGCCCGCATAAGCGGCGTCAACCCGGCGGATGTCAGCATCCTTTTAGTGCACCTCGAATACCAGGGCAAGATCCGGAAGCCCGCGCCCAGCAAGGCCTAAGCGCTT
>JBKGYB010000098.1:0-7347 GCA_046546295.1 Opitutales bacterium
GCCAAGACAGACCGAGGCCGCAACGATCCTGGCGTAAAGCCAGTCGCTACAATGCGCGATTCTCGTAGCGAGCGGGTTTATCCCGCGATCCGGGGCGCCAAGACAGACCGAGGCCGCAACGATCCTGGCGTAAAGCCAGTCGCTACAATGCACGATTCTCGTAGCGAGCGGGTTTATCCCGCGATCCGGGGCCGCTTCCAGCCCGTAGGGCCTACAGGCCGGAGGGTAGCCCTACGGGGCGGAGGCCGGGATCCGCTGGCAAGAATCAAACTCCCCTCCTATCATAGGAGGGGTGGCCTGCTTGTCAGGCCGGGGTGGTCCCGACAGGCTGCTAAGCTCCATTCTGGAACTACGCTCATTTACGATCGGCGATCGTCCACCGTGAGGTCGGCGTTGCCGTCGTGAAAACGGGCGTTCAGTTTTTCTCCCGGCCTGAGGGAACGGGCGCCGGTCACGACGTCGCCGCTCTCCTTTTCAAGGATTGCGAAACCGCGGTTTAAAACGGAAGGGATGCCGTTGTTTTCCAAGCGCTTTCGAAGGGCGGCAAGTTGCTCCTTGCGGCGGCGAAGTTCCACGCGGGTGCTTTGTTTGAGGCGTCTTGCATCGCTGCGGAGGCTCTGCCGGGCGAGTTTGAGGGCATTGCCCGGATGTCGTTCAAGGAGCCTCCGTGACAAACGGTTGGTTCTTTCGCGTTCCCGGGCGAGTCGCCGGCGCAGGGCTTCGTTGAGCCGCGTTTCGAGGTCGCTTGTTTTAAAGTGCAGCTGCTCGACACGGCGCGTGGGACTGAGCGTTTGCAGGCGTACCTGTAATTCGCGGAAATGACGCCGCTTTTCAGTCAGCTGGTTGCGCATGCCGTCTGCCAAAGCTTTGCCGTTCTTTTCAAAGCGCCGGATCATATCAAGATAGAGCGAAGAGATGAGTTCCGCTGCACTGGAGGGTGTTTCGGCGCGCACGTCCGCGGCGAAGTCGGTCAGTACGAAATCGATCTCGTGCCCGACAGCGGAAATGATCGGCAGCGGGCAGGCCGCCACGGCCCGGGCAAGCGCTTCTTCATTGAAGGCCCACAAATCTTCAAGACTGCCGCCGCCACGCGTCAGGACAATGCAGTCGAATCCGCCCCGGCCGGCGATTGCCTGCAGATGGTTGGCGCATTCTTCGGCGGCTTCAGCCCCCTGCACGCGGGCGGGAAAAATCACCACTTCGCCCCGGTAGTCACGCCGCCGGAGAACGCGCAGGAAATCGCGTACGGCGGCTCCGCTGGGCGAGGTGATGACGGCGATCCTTTGCGGCGGCGAGGTCAGGGCCTGCTTTTGCTCTTTGTCGAACAGTCCTTCCGCCGCAAGTTTTCGCTTGAGCCGTTCAAATTCCATTTGAAGCCGTCCTTCGCCGCTCCGGACTGCGATCCGCGCGATGAGCTGGTAGCGGCCGTGCGGTTCATAGACGGAAATATCACCGAAAACGATGAGTTCCATGCCATTTTCCAGCTCAAAGGATTGCCGGGCCGCGTCGCGGGCGAACAGGACACAGGGCAATTGGCTCCGGTCGTCCTTGAGCGAGAAATATACATGGCCGGAATGTTGTTTGCGGAGGTTGGACACTTCCCCCTGGATCCAGAGCTGACGCATCTCCCCCTCCAGCAGGGACTTGATACGCCGGGTCAGTTCCGTGACTTTCAGGACGGCTTCGGAGCCCGGTTGGAGCAGATCATCAAGCATTTTTCAGGGTTCGGTTGCGCAGCATACGTGTCACGAGAACAAGCACAAGGATGAGAAGCAGGGCGGTCAAGGCGAGTCCCGTGCGCCCTTTGAAAATCGCTCCGCCGGTTACAACAAAGCCGATGGTGTAAAGACTTTGCAGCGGGATGGAGGTGATCAGGTAGAGTCTGAAAGGGATCTGCAGAACCCCGAGCATGATATTCTGCAGGGCGTAAGGCAAAAAAGGGGTTATGCGGACAACGATGGCTATGTGCAGGGCATTGCGACGGTTTGGATTGGGGAGCGTCCGGTTTTTCAACAGGGTTTTCAGCAGAAACCGGCGCAACGGGCCGGCGGCTACAGCATAGGTCCATACCGAACAAATGCTGTGGGCGGCTATGCCGATTGCGCATGCCGTAGGGAGGCCGTAGCGTGGTCCGATGATCGCGCCGAGCAGCACGAGTAGCGGGCTTATCGGCGCGCCGAGGCCCGGGAGCGTGGCAACCGCAAGCACAAGCACCCATGTGTGATCCTCAAGGAAGGAGCGGCTTTGCTCCCATAAGTCCTGCCAATAAGCCGTGTTCGGGTGGGCTTGCCAGAGGACATAGACGAGCAACGCCGAAAGGCACGCGCTGACACCGAAGAGCAGGAGCGTGCGCGGATTGCGGAAGCATGGCTTTTTATTCCCGGTGGAGTGGGGCATGACTGAAAAATTGGCCGGATTCGTCGATGCGGGCAATCCTTGATGCGGTTTTCCGTAGGAATGTGGCTTGCCCGATGCTGTGTTTTCCCTATGCTGCAAAAAATCATGGATGACGAAGAACCGCAACCTTCGGGCAATATGGCGCCGATAGCCCTGGCCTTGCTGGGGCTCGTGCTTGGTGGTTCAGCCCTTTATTTTGCACTTTCAGCGAACAAGGAGCTCCAGGGATTGAACGCTTCGCTCGAAGACGGGCTCTCGAGTGCAGCCCGCCTGGAAAAAAATGTGGGGGGTATCGATACGGAGCTTGCCGAGCTGAGAGCGCAATACGATGAAATGGAAAAAAAAGCGGGGCGTCTGGACAGTTACACCACTCAGTTTGAGAACGCTTTGGAAAAAGTGACCTCGGAAATTAACGCCAACCGGGAGCAGATTATAAAAACCGCAAAAAACCTGAATGAACTGGCGGCGCGTCCGTCTTTAGGGGGTACGCGTGTTGCGGCAACATCCGAAGAGGGCAGTGAACGGGAAGATGCAGCGGATACTGAAGAGGAGGAAGAAGCTCTTGACGAAGAAAATCAGGAAGGCGAACGCTATAGCATTCAGGCCGGTGATAATTTTTCGAGCATTGCGAGAAAGCACGATGTAAGCTTGCGGCGTCTGCTCAAAGCGAACCCCGATAAAGATCCGTCCAAACTTCAAATCGGAGACGAAATCATTATCCCGGAGGCAGAGGATTGATGGCTGAAGAAGACAAAGAGGGCGCGGGTCCTTCGCGTTGGGACTTGATTCAGGATACGAAACTCCACGATTGTTACGTCTGGGACCTGCGGACCCGGCGCTACCGGCACCCGCTCACCCGCCAGGAAGGCGATTTTTACTATCTGGATTCCAAGGACTGGGCGATTATCGTGGCCCGCACAACGGACGGTCAACTGGTGTTGGTCCGGCAGTTTCGCTGGGGCGCGGATACCTTGTGTTGGGAATTTCCGGGCGGTGTGGTGGACCCCGGCGAAGACCCGGTAACGGCCGGTCTCAGGGAGCTCCGGGAAGAGACGGGTTATGTCGGAACAAACGGCAGGTGCATCGGGAGCTGTTATCCGAATCCCGCTATTTTAAACAACCGCTGTCACATTATATTCGCAGACAACGTGCGGCTTGACGACGCCGGCACGAGTTGGGACGAGCATGAGGAGCTTGAGGTACGGGTGCTGCCTGAGGCGGAAGTTTACGCATGGGCGCGGGAGAGCAAACTTGATCACGCCCTGGCCCTGGTCGGCTTGTTGTATTATGGCCTGAACGTCGAGTAGGACGGGCTTTCTTCACAAGGAGTCTGTCGGACTTCGCTGACAGACCGCTAGTCGGCTGTAACAGGTTTTCTTTCGTAGCGTGCAATCTTATAGCAAACGACCCCGTAAGGTTTTTATAGAGGCTAAAACGGACGTTTGCTGAAGCTGCACGCTACTTTAATTTCCGAAAATTTAAATGTTACAAGCTACTAGCGCTTGCGCAGCACGGTTTCTTCGTACTTCTTCACCTCCCGCATCCAGTCGAGTCCTTCCGGCCGGTTTTCGCGGCGGCAAAACTCGTTCCAGATCACACCGAAAGGAAGCGCTTTCATTTCTTCAATGAGTGCGAGGCGGCTTGAAAAGTCGCCTTGAAGTTCCATCTCAGACAGGCGTTTGTGTGGTTCGAGGGCCGCCAACAGGAGCGCTTTCTTTGTTGCCTGCAGACCGATTACCCAAGCAGCGATCCGATTGATGGAAGCGTCAAAAAAGTCCAGCCCGATATGGGTGCGGCCCAAGTAATCCCCGCGAACCAATTCCCGGAATATTGCTTTGGTGGGATCATCCAGCACGACCACGTGATCACTGTCCCAACGAACTCCGCGACTGACATGGAGCATTATTTCCGGAAGAAATTGCAGGACGGAGGAGAATTTTTCCGCAATTTCCTCGGTGGGGTGGAAGTGACCTGCGTCGAGGCAATACAGGATCCGTTGTTGAATGGCATAGCCATAGTAAAATTCATGGTTGCCGACAACGAAGGCCTCGCTCCCTATGCCGAACAGTTTGCTTTCCACCGCATCCCTGTTGTGCTCCGGATTGACAGGTGTTTCAAAAATGGAATCCAGACTTTCGCGAAGGCGTGTGCGGTAGGCCTTTCGGTCTGCGGGCATATCCTTGAATCCGTCGGGGATCCAGATGTTCGTCACGCATGGTTTTCCAAGTTGCTTGCCTGCTTCGGCGCCGATCCGCCGGCATGCTTTGCAGTGGTCGATCCAGAATCGCCGTATTTCCTTGTCCGGGTGTGAAAGCGTCAGTCCGTCATCCGCTTTTTCGTGTCCAAAACAAGTCGGGTTGAAATCGAAACCGAGCCCTTGTTGCTTGCACCAGTCAATCCAGCTCTGGAAGTGTTTCGGCTCGATGGCATCCCGGTCCGCTTTTCCGGATGAAAAATCGCCGTAGATCGCGTGTACGTTCACATGGTGGCGCCCGGGCACAAGCGAGAAGACCTGCTCCATGTCCGAGCGCAACTCGTCCAATGTACGTGCTTTGCCCGGGTAGTTGCCGGTTACAGCCAGCCCCCCGCCTAACTCGCCTCCCGGATTTTCGAACCCCCCGACGTCATCGCCCTGCCAGCAATGGAGGGAGACCGGCGTGCTCGCAAGGGTTTCAAGGGCGGCTTCAACATCCACACCATGCTCGGCGTAGAGGGCTTTAGCTTCGTCGAATAATTTTGATGACATGCGCCGAGTCAATAACTGATCCAAGCGCCTTACAAGACGAAAATCTTAAAG
The DNA here is from genome assembly GCA_046546295.1 of Opitutales bacterium. Classification (GTDB taxonomy): domain Bacteria; phylum Verrucomicrobiota; class Verrucomicrobiia; order Opitutales; family Coraliomargaritaceae; genus JBKGYB01. Next base: position 5,195 of record JBKGYB010000098.1, read on the forward strand.
ACCGTCCTTAAAAATTTCTTCCCAGATCATTTTCTCGTTGCGGCCCTTTTTTCGGGACCCGTCATCATCCCCGTTTTCGTCGCGATTCTCCCTTAAGCTTCCAAAGAGGTCCCCATCTCCATCACTTCTGTTTCTCTCATTCGCACCCTGCTTTTCGGGCTTTGTTTTCTTATTATCCTGAAAGCCGGTTTCGGGGATTTGCTTGTTTTGTTTGCGGGCGAGCGCGATATTTTCCGCGATACGTTCGTCTATATCGGTCTGGTCCGCATGAATGGTCCGTGTGCTCCCCAAGTAGTCGATTTCGAAGGAACGGTTGTCGGAAACGGATTTTATGGACAATTCCGTGCCGGGGACGACCACGGCTTCACCATGGTCCCTGTCTTCGTAGTAGACTGTAAACGCAATTTTTTCGGTCGCTTCAACGGTTTTGGGTATGTATTCGGGATCAATATCCTCAAGGTCAAAAGGCCCCGTTGGAAGGGGCGGCTCGGGCTCGGGTTCGGGCTCCGGCTCCGGCTCCGGCTCGGGCTCGGGCTCGGGTTCGGGCTCGGGTTCGGGCTCGGGTTCCGGCTCGGGTTCGGGAGATGTTTCTTCCTGTTGTTCAAGGAAGGGGGGGTGGTCGCGAATCAACCATAACCCGGCTCCTAAGATGAGGAGGGTGGCACAAGCAATACAGAGACGCAAAAATTTTTGCGCGGGAGTGAGGGATCTTTTCATACAAGATGGTTTTTGGTTTAGTCAAAGGCGCTGATGTGCGACATTCGGGAGAAATGTATGGATTTCGCAACATAAAATCTTCAAGAAAAAAGACCGAAGGAGGGCGGCGGGAAGGGGGCGGCGGTCGGCTTGCGGTCATCGGAGGCGGGGCGGCGGGGTTTTTTGCAGCTATTACTGCGGCCGAAGCAAATCCCTCTCTTCATGTGCGTTTGTTCGAGAGCGGAGGGCGACCACTGCGCAAGGTCGCGGTTTCCGGGGGCGGACGTTGCAATGTCACTCACGCGTGTTACGACCCGAGCGAGCTGGCGAAGCATTATCCGCGCGGCTCACGCGAGCTGCGCGCCGCCTTACACCAGTGGCAGTCAAGGGACACGGTACAGTGGTTTGCCGAGCGCGGGGTTGTTTTAAAGACGGAGGGGGATGGGCGCATGTTCCCGGTGACGGATGATTCGGCCACTATAATTGACTGTTTGCGGGAGGCGGCTAGTCGGGCCGGAGTCGAGGTTCATAAAAAGACTGCGCTTCGCGGGTTGTCCATGTCCGCCGGGGGCGGGTTCAAGCTCAGCTTCAATAAAGGCGAGCCCTGCCCCTTTGATAAAGTCTGTATAGCTGCGGGCACGCTCAAAGGATCCAATCTGGCGGCGGAACTCGAGGCGCTTGGCCATACCATCACACCGCTCGCGCCATCCCTTTTTGCTTTCGATGCCAAAGATGCGCGCCTTGAGGGTCTCGCAGGCTTGTCCGTGCCCGAAGCCTGTGTGCGAATCCTTCCCAAAGGCGCACAGCGCGCCGGCCCGGTGCTCGTGACGCACAGGGGGCTGAGCGGGCCCGCCATTCTCCGGTTGTCCGCGTGGGAGGCGCGCGCTCTGCAAGCGTGCCACTACAAATTCAGGATCCGGGTCAATTGGCTCGCTTCCATGTCCGGAGAATCACTTTTCGAAGCTTTTGAGAACCGGCGACATGAAATCGGCAAAAAGACAGTCAGGAACAGTTCGGTGGAGCCAATTCCAAAGCGTCTTTGGGAGCGGCTTGTGAACGCAGCGGGGATTGTTCCGGAAATGACCTGGGCGCAGCTTTCGAAAAAGAACGCGGATGCGCTTGTTCGGCAAGTGACTTCAAGTGAATTCGAGATTGTCGGTAAAACAACGAACAAGGAAGAATTTGTGACTTGTGGCGGGGTATCCCTGAAAGAAGTCGATTTCAGGACTATGGGTAGCAAGCTTGTTCCGGACCTTCACTTTGCGGGCGAGTGTCTCGATATTGACGGGATTACGGGGGGCTTCAATTTTCAGGCTGCCTGGACTACGGGAAGAATTGCGGGGCTGGCTCTGGCCAAGGAGTGAACCCACAGGGCGGGACGCCCTGTCTCCGAAAGCGCGGCCGAACGCCGCACAGCGTTCTGGAACCAACTTAATTGTACGTTGTTGGAAAAAAGC
>JBKGYB010000099.1:0-7199 GCA_046546295.1 Opitutales bacterium
GCGCCGCGCACGTAACCCGGCATCGTGCCGCGCCATTTGGCGCCCTCAATTCAACGCGGCAAAGCTTAGGCAGGAGGGGCTCCACTGCTCCCCTGTATCCGTGTCGCCCTCTACTCCGGCGGTGGCAGTGGTGTGGCGTCGCCCTCAAAGATCCGCTTATAAATCAAATTCGAGGGTTGCTTGATACGATTTAAATCAAAGCCTTTCTTTTTGACGTAGTACGGCCCGTAACGAAAAGACGCCGCCAAAAGCGGATAAGTGAAAGCATCGTGGCGCTCCAGAAACTCCCGGCAATGGACAAGATAGTCAACCCCGATGCGCAGGTTTGTCCGCCAATCCCAAGCCTTTTCGTAGGGCTCCCCCGTAACTTCCTCCCAGGCCACGCGGGTCATTTGCATGAGCCCCCGCGCGACCGAACTCTTCGCACGTGCATTCAAGCCGCTTTCCGCTGTGGCAATGGCATACACAAATCCGGGTTCCAACCGCGCCTCGGGAGCAAGACGCTGAATTTCCTCCCAAACCTGATTTTCCGGCGCCTTGTCCACCTCCGGCCCCATTCCCCGGGGAATCAGGAAGGCCAAAGCAATCAGAAGAACCAGCATTCCGCCCGTGATTCGAAGCAAAATGCGCTCGTCGCAACGATAGCGGAAATCTTCCTCGGATAAACCCGCCTCATTTTCAAGCGGCTCCCAAAACATCCGACGGACGGCAACGATGCTGCCCCAGGAGAAACACTTCCTGAAAGCCGATTTTACACGCCCGATGGAATCAAACGCCTTCATCTGCCATTATGCCCGCGGATAAAACGCTTCGACACGATTACAATCCTATTGCAAAAACGTATGCGGATCAGACACATCGCGCTTGTTACCGTCCTCAAATTTTAATTTGTTTCCGTAGTTCCGTAGGGGAGCGGATTCATTCCGATAAACACTGCCCCCGACCTCGCCACTCCGCCAGACACTCGAAACCACTGCGTTTCTCCGTACGGAAAAGTCCAATCTCCTGTTTCAATTGTCAATTGAATTATAGATGGGCCTTAAACCGGATCAGGAAAAAAAGAGGGCTTGCATTTATCCGCTAATTTGATTACCCATAATTGATTATGCCAAAAACGCCATCCCTACCCTCTCAACCTTCGTGGTCCGTGCTCTTGTTACTCAACCGCTTAAGCGTTGGCTGGTATCTGGCCGTTGCCGGCTGGGCGAAAGCGCAGGGAGAACTGGAGAACGGGCTGGGCGCGTTTTTCAAGGGTGACAACTACCAGAATCGAGTGCCCGAATGGTTGCCTGAATGGCTGGCTGCGGCACACGGTTACGCGGTGCCCTGGGTCGAGCTCATTTTCGGCGTCCTGCTCTTTATCGGGCTGTTCACCCGAACGTCGGCATGGGTATTGTTCCTGCTGTTCATTAGCATTGCGATCGCCGTTTTAGGCCAGGGCGAGCTCTTTCCAAAGCACCATATCATGGTCTTTCTCACAATTTCCCTCCTTCCCGCGCTCTATGGCTCCGGTCGATACGGGATCGATCCCTACCTGCCTTCGCGGAACAAGGCGCGAGACTAAAGGAGTCCGCCGGGCTTTGTCCGACAGACCCCTGTCGGATCAAAAATTTGAACGATGCACATCGCTATCGCCGAAGACCTGCGCCAGCGCTTGCCGGAAGAATCCACGACCTTTGACCGACTCCTTATGGGAGAGGGAACGATTCATCGGCAGATAAAAAACCGCCTCACATACGAGACCTGGATTGGTGACCGACATGTCTTCGTAAAACGCCAACTCGGCTGCGGATGGAAGACGGTGCTCAAGGAGTGGAGTCGCTTTCGTCAACCCACTGTCAGCGCGCGGACTGAATGGGAAGCAGCCGAACGGCTTGCCGCTGCGGGAATCCCGGTCCCTCGCATACTGGGCAAGGGCGAACGCGGCACATGGCCGCATGCCATTGAGTCCTTTGTTATACTGGAAGCACTGGAAAACTGCGAAACGCTGGAATATTTCCATGAAGGCTGGCTCGGATTCCGGGGCGCCGCCTGGGTAGCGCTGAAACAGGAGCTGATTGGGAAAGTCGCTTCAATCGCCCGATGCATGCATCAATCGGGCATGAACCACCGCGATTTCTACCTCACTCATTTTCTCATCGCGCGCAGCGAGCTGGAAAACTGGTCGCCGGGAAGCCCGATACACCCCCGCCTCATTGATCTTCACCGCGTCCAGAGGCGCACGCCCCTGCCCGCCCGCAGGCAAATCAAAGACCTCGGCGCCCTGCTTTTCTCCGCTCTCGACAGCGGCTTAACCTCAGCGGATTGCGGGCGTTTTCTCCGCGTGTATCTCGGGTCGCATTGGAAAGAACAAATACGCGCGCGTCCGGGGTTCTGGAAAAAGATTAATCGTCGCGCCATCCGGCTCTATGCCGACTTTCACGGAAAATCGCCTGCGCTGCCGGCTTTTTTGAAGGCTTCATGAAGAATATTTGTTTCAACCCGCATTTTGAAAAAACATGTGACGGCAGGCCTGCCTGTGCGATTTTTTCGGATCGCGACGGCACGCTGATCCGCCATGTCGACTATATAAGTGAGCCGAAAGATGTCTGCCTGCTGCCTGGAGTTAAAGACGCTGTGCAGGAAATCCTGAAGGCGAAAATCCCTTTTTATATAATCACCAATCAATCCGGAGTCGGTCGCGGGTATTTTCCGATTGAGCGGGTCCATGCCTGTCAAAGGCGACTCTTCGAGCTTCTGGGAATCAATCCCGATCAACTTGCCGGTTGGTGCATCGCGCCGGAAGCGCCGGACGTGGAAAACGGATATCGCAAGCCTTCGCCTCGCTTTATTCACGAAGCCTGCGAGCGATTGGGGCTTTCCCCGGGCAAGTGCCACATGATCGGCGACACCCGGGTCGACCTTGAAACCGCATGGAATGCCGGCGCCCATGCCTGGGCCGTCGCCTGTGGCAAGGCCGGATTTGATTTCCCAGCCGAAGATCAACAGGAGGACGGATACGAATTGAAAGAAAACTTTGCGGCATGTATACGCAGCATACGAGAACGCGTTTAGCTCCCAGCTATTTGTCTTCCAGCTCCTTTTGCAATGCTTCGGAAGCGTCGCGGAGGCGCTTGCGCAGGGCATCGTAGTAGCGCTCCGTCAGGAAGAACAGGCGGGCGACCTCGGCGTCCACCAGATCAATCTTGTCCGATTTACGCGTTGGCAAGAGCAGGAAACGGCCCACTGAAAAGTTCTCGAGCGTAAGCGTGCGTTTGACCGCATTGAGCCCCACTGTATTGCGCAGGACAATGGCCCGCTTCAGACGCTGCAGGTCATCCTCGTCATGCAGGAGAACGGTGTTCCGTGAACGCCCCTCTTCGGTCGGCTGGTTTAGCTCCCAGAACAGGTTTTTGTAGGTTTCCCGGTCGGGCACGTCGACCACACGAATATTGGGCACCGGGGATTCCAGCACATTGCCCAGATCGCCCTCCGCATCCGTATCGTAGTAGGTAATGGCAACCGCCTTTTTCTCAAAGGCCTCCCAAATGTCCTCCATATCCCTGATCTCTTTGCCTTCCGGGCTCAACGTTTCGGCTGTGCTCTTCAGCAATTTATCGACGAAGGTTACGTCAAAGGATTCGGTGTCGTCTTCTTTCTGTTCAAAAACAATGGTGCGCGAAGGATCCACCTTTTCGTCGAGTCCAATGCGCTTGATGACCTCATACATCTGACGGTAGACCAGGATCTCCTCACCCGGCACCCTGTCGTTCGCGAAAGCGTTAAACGGATAGCGGTTCCTCAAGTCATAGTCCTGTTCGACCGCCTGTTCCGCCTTGGCGCGCAACTCGTTCAGGCGTTCGTTCCGGAGCAGGAAGTCGAGATCGAAAACATCCTCGTCCCGGATCCGGTAAGCATCCCGGAACAGTTCGTTGTCAAACGAGTCGAACTTGTCTTCCCCTTTCGGCAGGAAGCGCCCCACCATACCTTCTTCGTTTTGCGCGTTGCTCTCTCCGTCGGCGGGCAGAACATAAGGAATGATCACGATTATCACTTCACGCTTGAGATGATTCAACCGCTCGCTCCCGAAGAACCGTCCAACAAAAGGAATATCCCCCAGAAGCGGAACCGTGCGGCGCTCACTGAGGTCGTCACGGGCGATCAAGCCGCCGATGATAAAAGGCGTGTTATTCGCTATACGGGCGTAGGTTCTCACCTCGCGCACCGATATTGTGGGAGATTTCGCAACCACCCGGTTCTGATTATCGCGAACTTCCACGTCTTCATTCGGCACCCGGGAGGATACATTGGCGTTAATCTGCATGCTCACCTCCCCTCCTTCCAAATTGGCCCGGGGGCGGACCGCGAGTTGTATGCCAACCTCCTCATTTCGAAAGTTAACCGTGGAAATATTGTTGTTGCCCTGAAATTTTGTTTCCGCGATCGGAATTTTCTCGCTGACATTAATGGTCGCCATGCGGTTGTTCAGCGTCAGGACGCTGGGGCGGGAAAGCACTTCCGCTTTCCCTTTCGACATTAAGGCTTTCAGGGTGACATCGAATTCCCCGAAGACCTCGGGCGTTCCCAGGCGCAATGGGCTGTCCACGTCATCCAGACTGTCTACGCCCTCGCCGAGTTCGCCAATCTGCAAACGGTTAAAATTACTGCCCGGGTTCGCGAGCGACCACTCCACGCCCAGCTCATCGAGCCCGGTCTCGGAGATCTCCAAAATCATCGCCTCAATCATGATCTGACGCGCCGCAATATCGATATCCTCTTCAATCAAGCGCATCACAATCCTCAACTGCTCGCTGTGGTCGGGATCATAGAATACAACCAGCTCGTTCATCGGATCCGAATCCGTCATGGGAAAGTTTTCCTTCATCCCGGCGATTGTATTATGGAAATCCGTGGGGGGCACCTTGATCACCAGAGGCAACTTCCCGCGCTCAATCCTGTTGCCCGGGGACCCCGTATTGATCCCGTATATATCGAGCATTTTGAGACAACGCTCGGCTGAAGTATGGCTAAGACGTATCCGTTTCGAGTTTAGCTCATACAAGGGCACCTTCTCTTCCGAAGGCGCCGCGTCCCCAGCGGACGCCTCCTCTTTCTCCGGCGCAGCGTTGAGGCCGGGCTGTACAACAGGCGCCAGCGCTCCGAATAAACAGAGAGCGGCGAGCAACAAAGAGCGCAGCGCGGATTCTCCGTGCTTCGTCCCGATTTTCCCTGAGACGGTTGGCGGCTCTTCTTTCTTGTCCTTCAATTTCCGGTGTGAAACAACACGTCCGTTCTCCACGCGAATTTCGGAATCAGCATGCTGCAAAAGTTTGGGATTATGTGTAATCATAAGAGTGGTCCGGCCGTGCATCAGTTCAAGAATCATGGGAATAATTTGCGCTTCCCGGCGAGCGTCAAGCGAAGCTGTTGCCTCATCAAGTATAAGCACGCGGGGGTTTTTCAGCATCGCACGCGTGATGGTGATCAATTGTTTCTCTCCGCGGGAAAGAGTTACTCCGTTTTCCCCGAGAATAGTCTGGTAACCGTCGGGCAGCTCGCGAATGAATTCATCCGCCCCTGTCTTGCGGCAAATTTCGCGTATCTCCTTGGCACTCGCCTGCCCCCGGGCATAACGTATGTTCTCAAGGATGCTGGTATTAAACAGGAAACATTCCTGAAAGACCACGCCGATCCCGCGGCGCAGATCGCGGGTCTTGATTTCCCGGTTGTCGATCTCGTCCACCAGCACCATCCCGGAATCCGGGTACAATAAAAGAGGCACCATGGAAACAAGGGTTGATTTGCCGGCGCCCGACGGGCCGGTAATCGCGCACACTTCACCCGCCTCAACCTCAAAGCAAATGTTCCTCAGGATCGGCTGTTTCCCGTCAAAGGAAAAATTCACGTTTTTGAATTCGATTGCTCCACGCATCCGGGGCATGGGAATACGGCCCCCCTCAAGATTGTTCTCGTTTACCTCGAGCAGTTCAAAGGCGCGCTCCACGCTGGCCCCGACCTTGGAAAACTTGGCCCCGCTGCTCATCAGATCAAGAACAGTGGGATAGAGCAGACGAATAAACCAGAAAAAAGCGATAAAATCCCCCGCCCGCATGGCGCTTTCCGGGGGTCGTCCAATGACCTGATAGGCGCCGATTCCAATCAGAGCAAGCATGCCGACGCCCACCAGCAGGTCCGCGCAAACTTTTTGCAGGACGATATAGCGGTAGCTCGTCAGGCGATTCTCCCGGGATTGCTCCATGGCGGCTCGGAATTTACGGTTGCCGCGCTCTTCGCCGGTAAAGCCTTTGACCACTTCGACGCCCAGCAGCGCCTCCATAATGCTCCCTGTCGCCATATCCACATTTTCCTGGGACTTCCGGCTGGCGCTTTTAATGCGTTGCCCGAAATACTGGAAGACCACCAAGTGCAGGGGCAGGATGAAAGTCGATGCCAGCGCAAGCTGCCAGTTGAGGAAATAAATCACCACCAGGATCCCCATGCAAAGCAAGCCCGCCTGCAGCGTCTTCGGCAACACATCCTGGATGAACTGCTGGATCTGCATGCTGTCGTTCATCACCTTGTTCGAGATCTTGCTCGGACTTTGCGACCGCGTGTAACTCAGGCTCAGTTGCTGTAAGCGCTCAAAGAGCGAACGCCGTAAATTAAAACAGACGTTTTCCCCCACGTGAACAGCGGTGTATTTGCTCTGGTAGAAAAACAGGTTGCGGAGCAAAAAAAGCACAAACAAAGAGCCGAGGACGACAAACAGCAGGGACCAATCCCGCTCGGGAAACACCCGGTCAAACACCTTCCCGACCAGCAAAGGCGTAGCGAGGTTCACGCAGGTCAGCAGAACCAAACTGACCAGCGCGAGCGACAATGAGCGCCAATAGGGGCAGACCAGTCGCCATAATCGCTTGTTAGGGGAAATCTTTTTCGTATTTTCAGGCAAGGCTATTATTTTAAAACTCCCGGACAGCTTAAAAGAAGTTTAAACGGCACAAACTACAACATTTATAAGCGTAATCTGTGTCTTAGATAAAAAGGAAGTTCCGTATAACATCCGAACAACACAAACGCAAACATATCCGCCGGAATTGAAATAGCGCCACTTTTGCCCACTGTTGGACATTCAAAGGGCAGAGCGCTGAGATTCCTTAGTACAACCACTGATCCCGCTGAACGGGACTGATAGGACAATAGCTTTTTTTAAACGGACC
>JBKGYB010000100.1:0-7099 GCA_046546295.1 Opitutales bacterium
CTACGCAAACGCGGAAGGGCAGGGGAAATAAAAAAAAGCGGAGCCACCTGTCGGATTCGTACACGGAGCGTAGCGTAGTGCCACCGAAGGTGACCACCGACGGAAGCTTGAAAGCATCAGGTCGTCGGTTCGCCGCATTGCAGTGAACGCTACGCAAACGCGGAAGGGCTGGGGAAGTAAAAAAAAGCGGAGCCACCTGTCGGATTCGAACCGACGACCTGATGCTTACAAGGCAACTGCTCTACCAACTGAGCTAAGGTGGCGGAGCCTACTGGATCGGGGACTCGAACCCCGAACCAATTGATTAAGAGTCAACTGCTCTACCAATTGAGCTAATCCAGCAGGTTTGCCATCAATGCTCCTTTTGATGGCCCAAGTTGTATGCTTTTCCATGGAAGGCGGGGTTGTCAAGCATGCAGAAGCAAAATTTCCGGCGCACCTGGAAACTCCCCTTCTGGTTGAGGAGGGGACGTATCGGCGTCCTGCCCTGAGCCAGTCGAAGAATTCAGGTGATTTGTTCAGGGGCGCTCCCTCACTCGCGGTCTTCTTCTTCTTCTTCTTCTTCTTCTTCGGGGTCCATGTCTTTGTTGTTGTCGTGTTTTCGCTGGCGACAGGGTCCCTGTTTTTTTTCGCCTTTGTGGTTCAGAGCATTCGGCCGATGTTTTTTGAAATGTTTCCTGTGTTCTTCAGCCGACATATCGTGCCATTTTTCGTGCCATTTGCGGCGTTCTTCCGGCGTCATGTCGTGCCATTTTTGTTTGAACTCTTTGCGGGCGGACTCGGGGATTGCTTTAAAGCGTTCGCGGTGCGCGCGTATTTGTTCGGGATCCATTTCCCGCAGGCGGGCGAGGCGTTTTTTGAGGGCCTTTTTTTCTTTCGGGGACATTTTTTCGATGCGCTCAATGGTCTTGCGCAGTTCGGCAAGTTCTTCCTGCTCCATGCTGAGCAGATGATCGAGCATTCGGGCTTTGTGCTGCGGTTGCTCAGGATGCGCGGCAGTATCCTTCATATTCGCCTGCTCCCCGCCTCGGTTTCCGGTGGCGGATGCAAGTTGGAAGCCACTTCCGGATCCGGTTTGGACGAGGCAGAACAAGGGAAGAAAAAGGATGATTATATGTTTCATGATTCAAGGGCGGGGATATAGAGGGCTTCGAGTGATTCCATGAGATTTTCGTCACTTGAGGCATCTTGTTCGACTGTCAGAGGGCGATCGGGAAGGCCTTCTTCCAGAAGGAAGATTTCCCGGATCTCCGCTTCGGACAGTTCGGGGGAGGTCGTGGATGCGGTTTCGTTCCCGTCGGGGGTGATCAGCGGCGCGAGGGCGATGCCGAAGATAAAGAGGGCCGCGAGGGGAAGGGCGAGTCGGGATACGCGGGCAATGGCGCTTTCTTGCCGTTGCTCTTGCGCGGGGATTGACGCAAGCACGCGCCGCGTGAATTCCGGGTTATGCGGCAATGGACGGTCGGACAAAAGCCGGTCGATCCTGCGGTCGAGTGAGTCGTGTGGTTCAGGGCTTGTCATAATAATCCTGCAGGCTGTGCCGAAGTTCCTGCCGTGCGCGGTGGATCCATGTTTTCACTGCGCTGATAGAGGCGTGAAGGGCTTCGGCGATTTCTTCATAAGAGAGTTCCTGCTGCTGGCGCAGAAGGATTGCACTGCGTTGTTTCTCGGGCAGGTTTTCGAGCGCGGTGTAAAAAGCTTCCTGGATTTCCGGCGAGGTGTCGTAGGACACGACCGGTTCGCTGGAAAACGGGTCGGTTGGGTCGATTAATTGAAGGGGGCGCCGGCTTCGTTTCCGGTGGAGATCGATGAGCCGACGCCGGGCGAGGGTGAAGAGAAATGCTTGGAAAGTGCCCCGCGCTTGGTAGCGTCGGGCGGACCGATATAACTCGAGGAAGGTTTCCTGGGCGAGGTCCTCGGCGTCCGGCCGGTTGCCGAGGGAGCGGTAGAAGAAATGAATGAGCGGGGATTGCCAGCGTTCAACGATAGGCGTGAAGGCTTCCTGGTCGCCGTCCGCAAGGGCGTTCAGGCAGGCGCTGTCGATGTCGATGGACGGCGCTGTGGTCGACGCGGGCCGTAATGTTGATTCGTGCTCTACCATAAGCGCGGCGACGAGTTTTGCCGTCACCGTACAACCAAAATGAGGCACTGTGTTTGGCAAGCTGTTTTCCATTATCCTCCTTTACTGTCAGGATCGACCGCAATCGTGAAAAGTTGCAGCAGGGCCATTTTTTCGACTTTTTGAATCGGGACTTATTCCCATTCGAATGTGAACAATATGTGCAAAACCGGCACATATAGTAAAACCAAGAAGAAAATTCACAATATCTTGTGGGATCTGAAGAAAAAATTCCAAATTTTTTCATCAGGGGCTTGCGTATCAGGGTTTCTTTTCGTAGCGCTAAGTGCAGCTTATGAAACAACAAATCATGCGCGCCCCCTTTATCTCGATTGGCTGTCACGCTTACGCACTGAGCGGCCGGGCGGGCGCGTGTTCTTCCTGACGCACACGATAACCCGAAATTACAACGACTTATGGAAAAAAGCCACACAATCGGCAACAAGACCTTCATTCTGGACCAAGCGAAAGCGGAGGAGGCCTTTGCGGCCAAACGGATCATCAATGGCCGGGATACGATGTTCTTCAACATTCTCCCTTTGAAGTACCAGTGGGCCTACGATCTGTACAAGAGCATGAAAAACAACCACTGGGAGCCGGAGGACATCCCGATGCAAAAGGATGTTGAGCTGTGGCGGAGCAGTGAGTTGGCGGATGTGGAGCGCTGGATCATCAAGATGGCGATCGGTTATTTTTCGGCGGCCGAAGGGATAGTAGGGGACAATATACTGCATGTAATCCGCGAGCTGGTGACGGCGCCGGAGTTAAAACTTGTGCTTGGGCGCCATGCGCACGAGGAAAACATCCACGCGGATTCGCTGGTTTACATGATCGGTTCGCTGGGGATCAATCCGCACGAGTGCGAATCGATGTTTGAAGACATCCCAACAATCGAGAAGAAGACGGAATTCGTGGTCAGCAACTCGCGCGGGCTACGGCGTGACATGGATCTGACGAATCCGGAGGAAAAGAAATCGTTTGCGAAGAACGTCTTCCTGTTCGGGCAGTGCATGGAGGGCACACAGTTTTACGGTTTGTTCGGGATGGTGCTTTCCCTGTACCGGCAGAACAAATTCCCCGGCATCGGCCAGATGTTCCGCTATACCCTGCGCGACGAATCGAACCACATAGAATTGCTGCGCAATCTTTTCATGGATCTGGTCGAGGAAAACGAAGAGATTTGGACGGATGCATTCCGGGAGGAATTGCGGGAGCTGATGCGTCGTGCGGTTGAACTGGAGAAGGAATTTATTCGCGACTGCCTGCCCGTGAATGCTGTCGGCCTGAGCGCCGACGAATTTTGTCAGTATATTGATTACATTGCCGACCGTCGGCTCGACGGCGTGGGGCTTGCCCCTTTGAACAAGGGGATTTCAAACCCCTTCCCATGGCTGGCGGAGATGATGGATATTAAGAAGGAGCAGAATTTCTTCGAGGGCCGCGTCACCGAATACCAGAAGGCTTCAGCTCTTGGCTCCGTGGATGACGATGAACTTTGAACCTTCCCGAAACATTTTCCGGGGTGTGCCGCCCATCCGCGCGCCACGCCCCGTTGCTACGATAACGCCCAGGAGCTGGACGGCTCCGGCAAATTCCATTCACAACCCAACCACCCCATCCTGAACAATAAAAACCATGATCCAAAAAATTTCCTTTGAAGAAGACCTTGTACTCAAACGCTATGCCGCCACTCCGAAAGAGGAGAAGCCCCGCTACGATTGGCGGGGAGTGATCGGCGAGGCGACGACCCGACGACCGGGCATAAAAATTGAGGTTGGGGACGGGCAGCGCGATTTCGATCTTGGGGAAATCGCGGATACGATCGGCGAGGCATTGACCGATTTGCTGCTCTCCCGGGATGAGGAAGCGATTTTTACGGAGGGCAACCGCCGGTTCGTTGCCGGCATCGCTGAAAGTGTCGGGGAAGCGCTGGCCGTGCAAATCGAGCAGGGACGTCCTTTGAAGCTCACCCCGCAGGACATCGATTTGCTGATCGAAAAAGCGCTGATTGAAAACGACGCGCACGACGTGGCGAAGAGCCTGGTGTTCGGACGGCATCCGGGCGGGGAGCGGGAGCAAGTCCGGACTGAAACAACCATTCGTTTGATACGCCGGAACGGACAGGTCGTGCCGTGGAGCGAAGCGAAGATCGAGATCGCGGTGCGCAAAGCCTTTCTCTCGCTGCACATGGATTCCACGCCGGCGGTTGAGATCGCACGGGCTGTCACGGATCGATTGAACGAAACCGGGCAGGCCTTCATCAATATCGAAGACGTGCAGGACACGGTGCAGGAGGAGCTGATGCGGCACGGGTATTTCAAGGCAGCCGAAGCCTATATTCTCTATCGCGCGCACCGTGCGCGCATTCGGGAAGCCGGTGAGGAGGCCGTCATGGAAGATTCCGGCCAGGCGTCGATGATCGTGGTCACCGAGGAGAACGGTGAAAACAGTTTCTGGGACGGCGCCGACCTGAAACGGCGGATTGAGTTCGCGTCCATTGGCTTGGATCTCAATCTGGACGAAGAAAGCATTGAAAACGAGCTCCGCCGGTCCCTCTACCCTGAAATGAAGCGGAAGGACTTGAACAAGACCATTGTTTTGAACGCAAAAGCCCTGCTTGAGCGGGACGCGGACTTCGCTCGTTTCGCCGGCCGCATTCTGCTCACTTATATTTATGAAGAGGCGCTGGATTGGGACATTGTCCGCGACGGAGTGGAGCGATTAAAAGACGCGCATCGGCGCGGGCTGAAGAGCTATCTGAAACATGCTGTCGGGATCGAGCGTCTGAACCCCGAGCTGTTAAGTTTCGACATGGACCGGATTGCCGAAGCGCTCGACCCCTCCGCCGACCTCGACTTTGATTATCTCGGGGTGCAGACCCTGTATGACCGCTATCTGATAATCGACAAAACCACCGCGAAAGAGCGCCGGTTGGAAGTTCCCCAGTTTTTCTGGATGCGTGTGGCCATGGGACTGTTCCTTCAGGAAAAAGAAGACCGGGAAGGCTATGCCATCCGGTTGTACAACCTCTATAAAAGCCGCCGCTTTTGTTCCTCGACCCCGACCCTGTTCAATGCCGGGACGCTGCATTCCCAGCTGTCTTCCTGCTACCTTTACAAGGTGGACGACAACATCGAGTCGATCATGACGCGCGGGATCGCGGAGAATGCTTTTTTGTCGAAATGGGCCGGAGGCCTTGGAGGATCCTGGACGGCGGTGCGGGGCACCGGCGGTTTCATCAAAGGCACCAATGGCGAAAGCCAGGGCGTTATCCCCTTCCTCAAGTTGCACAACGACCAGCTTGTGGCGGTCAATCAGGGCGGCAAACGGCGCGGTTCCGGATGCGCCTACCTTGAGACCTGGCACAACGATATCGAGGATTTTCTGGAGCTGCGCAAGAATGTGGGGGATGACCGTCGCCGCACGCACGACATGAATACGGCGAACTGGATCCCGGACCTGTTCATGAAGCGCTTGGAGGCGCGGGAAAACTGGACATTGTTCCGCTCCAACGAGGCGCCGGATTTGCACGAACTGTACGGGCGGGCCTTCGAAAAACGCTATGAGGAGTATGAGGCCATGGTCGACCGGGGCGAACTGTTTGGTCGCAGGGTCCCCGCAATTGACCTTTGGAAAACGATGCTTCGTGTGCTTTTTGAAACCGGGCATCCGTGGATGACGTTCAAGGACGCCTGCAATGTGCGGAGTCCGCAGGATCATGCCGGCGTGATCCACAGCTCCAATCTCTGCACCGAGATCACGCTCAACACGAACGCGGAGGAAACCGCGGTCTGCAACCTTGGTTCGGTCGTGCTTGATGGACACCTCGACAGTGACGGAAATTTGGACCATGAAAAATTGCGCGACACTATCCGGGTGGCGGTTCGCGCGCTCGATAATGTGATCGATATCAACTACTACCCGACCGAGGCCGCCCGTGCCGCCAATATGCGCCACCGTCCGATCGGTCTCGGGGTGATGGGGCTTCAAAATGCCCTCTATTTGAAAGGGATCCCCTTCGCTTCCCCGGAGGCGGTTGAATTCAACGACGAGTTCATGGAGGCGATCGCGTATTACGCGTACGAAGCATCCAGTGATATTGCAGCGGAGCAGGGCGTTTACAGCAGCTATCAGGGCTCGAAGTGGGAACGCGGTATCATGCCGCAGGATACGCTTGATCAGCTCGAAGAAGAGCGCGGCGCAAAGATTGATGTGCCGCGGGACGGAAGGTTGGACTGGACGCCCCTGCGCAAGAAAATCGCGGCACAGGGGATGCGGAATTCAAATGTGCTCGCGATCGCTCCGACGGCTACGATCTCCAACATCATGGGGACCACGCCCTGTATTGAGCCGACCTACAAGAATCTGTTTGTGAAGAGCAATCTCTCGGGCGACTTCACGGTACTCAACGGCTGCCTCGTGCGTGATCTTAAAGCCCGCGGCTTGTGGACCGAAGCGATGCGGGATCAATTGAAATACTTCGATGGAGAGCTGAATTCGGTCGAAGGTGTTCCGGACGACCTGCGGGAGAAATACCGCACGGCATTTTCCATTGGTTATGAATACTTCATTGACGC
This sequence comes from Opitutales bacterium, assembly GCA_046546295.1. GTDB lineage: Bacteria > Verrucomicrobiota > Verrucomicrobiia > Opitutales > Coraliomargaritaceae > JBKGYB01. The sequence goes on from JBKGYB010000100.1 coordinate 6,697, forward strand.
CGCCGCCCGGCGGCAGAAGTGGATTGACCAGTCCCAGTCGGTCAACCTCTTCCTCCCGAATCCGGACATCAAGACGCTCTCCCACATGTACCGCCGGGCCTGGCGCTGCGGGCTCAAGACCACTTACTACCTGCGCACCCTGAGTGCATCGAATATCGAGAAGGCAACTATTGACGTGAAGAAAGAAAGACGTGGCCGGGTCGGCCAGGCGGAAAGCGGCCAGACAACGGAAGCCGGGAAACAGGCCTGCTCGATAGACGCGATGATAAACGGCGGTGAATGCGAGGCTTGTCAGTAGCTAAGGGCTTGTTTTTTCGGAAATTAAAGTAACGTGCATCTTCAGTCCAACTAAGCGGCGGATCGGTGGAATGAAATGATTGCTGAAAACGTTTGCTGAAGCTGC
>JBKGYB010000101.1:0-7087 GCA_046546295.1 Opitutales bacterium
CTGTCTCCTGAATCCTGACCCCTGACCCCTGACCCCTGACCCCTGACCCCTGTCTCCTGTCTCCTGTCTCCTGAATAATTACAGGCCACCAGTAAAAACACACGCATCATGACTGATTCAACAACAGCCGTTAAACAACAGGCCCCCTGGTGGCGCCGCGAGCTACGCTTTCTGGACAGGCCATTGAATCCATGGTCGCGCTTGCTCCTTGTGCTTGCGGCCGTTTGCTTCGTGGCCGTCGCCTTTTTGCCCATGTGGGGGATCACGCTGTACGCGCCCCAGTATGAGGAGGGCCTCCGTCTGATAATCCACAGCTACAAACTCGATGGTGGAAACGGGGGACAGGATCTCGTCGAAATCAACAACCTGAATCACTACATCGGCATGCGCCCCTTGCAGGAAAGTGATTTTGTCGAGATGAAGTGGATGCCTTTCGCGCTCGGATTGTTCGCTCTGTTGGCGCTTCGCGGCGCTGTTCACGGACGCATGAGCCAAGTGGTCGACCTGTTTGTGCTTTTCGTGTATTTCGGGCTCTTTTCCATGGGCTTGTTTTACTACCGGATGTACACATACGGTCATGACCTCGACCCTTCGGCGCCCATGACGATGGAACCGTTCACTCCGACAATTATCGGGAAGAACGTAATCGCCAATTTTACGCAATACAGTTTCCCTCTTGCAGGCAGCTATGTCATGCTGCTCATCCCCATTCTGCTGATCGGAGCCTTCTGGCTCTCGCGAAAGGAAAAATTGGCATGAGCCTGTATCGTCCGCTGCACCTTGTCGCCTTGTTTGCCGGCGCCCTCACGGCGGGGGCCGCTGAGACGGATCTCCAGGCCCGGCTGGATGCCGCGGCGCCGGGCGCCGTGGTCGAGCTCGACGCAGGCGTCCACGAGGGGCCGGTGCGTGTGACGAAGCCGCTCACACTGAAGGGGAAGGGGAGCGCGATTATCGATGGGCGGCGCATCGGCTCTGTCATTGAAGTGCGGGCGGACAATGTTCGGCTGGAAGGCCTCGTTATTCGGAATTCCGGACTTGAACTACAGAGAGACGAAGCCGGGATTCACAGCACAGGGGACAATACAACCGTCATCAACAATCGTCTGGAAAGCTGCCTGCACGGCATTTATTTCCGTGAAGTGGAGGGCGGGGAAATTACGGGCAACACGATTATCGGCGCAACCGGGGGCGAGCGGGAACCGGCGTTTGATGTCCTTAGCCGGAATGCCCCCGGCGCGGACAGTGCGGAAATGTGCGCGGTCGGGCGGTTGAGCGAGAACCGCCGGGGCAACGGCATTCACCTCTGGAGTTCTTCGGATGTGAAGATCACCGAAAACCGTGTCGCGCGCACGCGCGACGGGATCTATTTCTCCTTCGCCGACGACTGCCGAATAAGAAACAACACGGTGCGCGAAACACGCTACGGGCTGCATTACATGTATAGCGACAACAATGACTTTGATCGCAACACCTTTACGGAAAACGCCGCAGGAGCGGCCCTCATGTATTCGGGGGATATCCGGGCTACGGAAAACGACTTCAGCGGCAACCGCGGACGGCGCGCATACGGCATGCTGTTGCAGTCGGTTGATGATTCGAACTTTGATAACAATCGTTTCGAAGGCAATACGATCGGAGCCTACGCCGAAAACAGTCAGCGAAACACGCTCCGGGACAACCGTCTGCAGGGGAACTATATCGCGCTCCGTCTCGGGGGCAGCTCGGCGAACAACCGGTTTTTGGAAAACACTTTCGCGCACAACCTGCATACCGTGGAGGCGAGCGGTGATCCCAACACGAATACATGGGCTGATGACGGACGCGGCAACCGCTGGCAGGGGAGCAGCGCATCCCCGGACTTGAATGGTGACGGGGTAGGGGCGATCCCCCATCGGGAAGCCGATTTTCTCGGCAAGCTCAGGAATAGCTTCCCGCTGGTTGGCTTTCTTTCAGGAAGCCCCGGGCTCAATGCCATGCGCTTTGCCCATGAGCGCGCGCGCGTCCCCGGCGTGCCCACGATAAATGACCCGCACCCGCTGGTAGGAAAGAGAAAGAGCCGACAATGATCCAATTCCGTGATGTACATCTGCGTTTGAAGGGGCGCCCGGTCCTGCGCGGCTTTGATTTAAAGCCTGCGCCGGGACAACTTTCCCTGCTGGCCGGCTCCAACGGGGTCGGAAAATCCAGCGCCCTGAAAGTAGCGGCCGGGCTGTGGCGTCCCGGATCCGGCTCCGTCGTTGTGAACGGCGAAGACCTGCATGCGCGCAAACGGAAAGGTCCGATACCGGTCGCCTACTTGCCCCAGTCGCCCAACTTCCACCCGAGGCTTCGGGTCCGCAACCTGTTGTTGTTCTATGCGCGTATTGAGGGCGGCGACCAGGAAACGGCTGAAAACGTCCTGGAGCGCTTCGGGCTCCAGGCTCATGCGGATTATCGCAGCGCAGAACTCTCCGGCGGCTTGCGACAACGGCTCGGCCTCGCCGTGCTCGCCCTTTCGCCCGCCCGGGTTTGGCTGATCGACGAGCCCGGACTCAGCCTCGACCCGTATTGGCGCAATCGCCTCCAGTCCTGGTTGCGCGAACTGTGCGCGCAAGGGCGCACCATTCTGGTCGCCACGCACCTGCTGGCGGAATGGGAGGGCAGGGCGGATGCCTGTTACCTTTGTGAAAACGGGCGCATCGCCGACCAGCTCGATCCCGACGCCCTCCGCAGCGCATGCTTGCGTGTCGAATCCTTTGGTTCGGCGGAACACGCGACCGACAGAACTTCTGAAAACCGCCGGTCAAAAGCCGGATAAGCAACCGTTGGCACAATGAAGCTCCGCATTCTTTACGCACTCTTTGCCCGTGAATTCCACGCCGTGCGGGCCAGCCGAATCGTCTGGGTCTTTGCCGCCGCCTGTATTTTGTTTGGCATTACAGCAGGCATGGGAGGCGAGGAACCCGAGACCGCGATTTGGTTGCTCCTCCCCATGACGCTCTACATGGTGCCTTTGCTCGGCCTCATGGTCGGAGTGACCGCCGCCCACGGCGACGCGTCCGAAGAGCCCCTGCTCGGAGCGCGCCTCCCGGGAGCGCTCCCCCGCATCGCCGTAAAATGGCTGGCATGGACCACGCCCCTTGGCCTGGCCGGCCTGCTGTGGATCACGCCCGCTGTGTTTCGCACCGGGGAACTCGGCCTGCTTCCAGCGCTCTGGGCCTACGCTTTCGGAGAAGCCTTTATTTTCGTTGCGCTTGGATTGGCGCTCGGACGCCTCCTTCACGATGGTGTGACCGCCCATACAAGCGCGCTTCTCACCGGATTCCTGCTCATCGCGGGAGCCGGCATTCTCGGATGGCTCACCGCGCAGAGCCCGTATTTCCAAGAGCGCCCCCACCTGTGGACCCTTGGGCTCATGCTGCATCCTGTGGAAGCCGTCCGTGTAAGCCTCATGTTTTCCCTGCAAAACCTGCCTTTCGCCGCCGGGGAACTTCCCGACCTGGCCGCCTGGTGGCTTCGCCATTCAGGCGCCTGGTATGCGGGGCTCGTATTGGTCTGGAGCGCTTTAGCGCTGAGCCTTGCCACCCTCAGGCGACCAGCAGTGTAGGTCCGAAGATCGAAGCTCGGAGTAAGCGAGAGGCGACCGGATTGCTGATTTTTGATTGCTGATGTCTGAGGCGAGAGGTAACCGCTTATTCACGCTTTTTTCATTCTCGCCCGAAGCGGTTCGGCTCCCGGTGATATCGACATTGTCAGCTTCGGCTGTGATGGTGAACGTGTCTCCGGCGTCACCCGTCACTGTTAAAAGATTTTCAGCTGAGCCGTTGTTGTAGGTCGTGGACTCCTGCAGTGTGGCCGCGTTGTTATCCAAAGTGAAATCCACTGTGGCGGTTTCGGGCGGTTCGCCGCTGGCGTTGACGAGCAATACTTTGACCGGAATGTCTTCCTCTTCCTCCTGCAAAAACTCTTTGTCGTTGTCTAATGGCTCGTCAAAGTTCATTGAAAAATACCGTGTGAGCATGGTCACGGAGACGTCGATTGCGGATGAGGACCCTCCGCCTCCGCTGCCGTTAATCTTGCGGATTCTTCCATCCACCTTGGCTTCGTGTTCCGCCAGACCGGCCCCATCGTCGAGTTCACCTATGTTGTCGTCCAAGTTGGTCACTTCGAACGTTGTGGAACCCGTTTTCGTCCACAAGCCGTTCGGATTGGAGAAGAGACCGGGGCCTTCGACGAATTGCCAGCCGGTGGCCACATAAACATCCAGCGTGTGAGTGCTGCCCGGCATTTCGGAGAAAAATTTCACGGTGGGGTTTTGGTTTTGAGGGCCCACTGTCTAATTTTTATCTTCGGCGGTCAAGCCGACGGGGGTTAATAGAGTCAGAAGCGGCAAAAGCGGCCCGTATTCTAACCTCTGAAAATTTGCAAAATAATACCTGTATAACCGTCGATAGCGTACATCCCAAGATTGGTTCGGCCAAGTACTCTGGGAGGTAGTTCACGTTCAAATTGAACTATAATCAAGGCACCATGGGTTTCCACGGTTCTCGAAGTTATTTGTTTGCGATGCTTTGCGCTTAAGTGTTCGATTCCGATATCCAGCGCTTCCTCCTCACTTATTAAATTTTTATTAGGAAGGTCACGGGGTTCAATTTTCATAAGAATTTCGACTATTTTCGAATCTAGTTCATCTCTTTCTTTTCTAGTGACGTCTGAAGAATTAGCTAACTTTTCCCGTTTTTTCAACATTACACGTGATTTCTCGTAAAGCTGCTTCGATGAGAAGTCATTTGTTCGGGAATCAGGCACAGTTTGCTCATTAGCCATGCTGACTGGCAAAGAATTGAAGTGAATAAGGCTCATAAAAGCCAATATGATCAAAGTTGATAATCTTTTCATTATTTGTTTTGCGGATTTGAATTCTAGTTAATTAAGCGTTTAGTGTAATCACCCGAGTGAAACAGTTGAGCGTCACTGTTCTTCGGGTGCCCAAATGGAATGGCTGGTCGTCCGAGAGGATCTGTTCCTGTTGCTGTGTAGTCGTAAACAATCCCCGGAAGTTTGTTTGTATTATGGAAATTGTCGTCTGCCGGTGAGGGACCTATAGCTTGCCACAACCCAGCTTGATTCCCATCGCTGTCGGTCTGGTAAGTCGCAGGAGGATGGGTGTGGAAGGCTGCGACTAAATAGGTCGGTTCATCAAGCGGGTTAGGATCAACGGGATCATCGTCTGGTTTTGATGAAGGGGTGATTGCTGCAAACTCGTCATTATCAGCCCATTCTCCTGGCGGCCAATCGTCGAACCCATATTCACCGGAATCGGTATTAAGGAGCACCCATGCGCCGTGTTCTCTTCGCGCACCGTCAGTGGCGTCGTTCTTTGTGGTTTGCCAGAGGGTTTGGAACTTGGAATCAACTTCCGAGGCATCCGATATCGCTACCCAGTCTGGAAACTCCACTACAACCTGTCTTTCGTCCTCTTCATCCAGGGTATACGCTATTCCGCCCTGCTTTTTTACATTGGCCCGGAGGTCGAATTCACCGGCGACGCGCGAAACCCAATCGAAGGAATCCTCGGAGGACATGTTCAGAGTAAACCACTGGCTTTCATTCTTAAACTTGATTTCGAAGGTATATTCATCAATAACATTCTTTGCGCTCTCCGGCACTAAAACAATATCAAGTTCTGTTTCGTCCATCAAGGTCAACGGATCCTCGAATTCGGGTTCAAGCGAAGCGGAGAAAATGGTCACGGTTGCCGAGGTATTCTCGCCCGAAGCGGTTCGGCTCTCGGTGATATCGACATTGTCAGCTTCGGCGGTGATGGTGAACGTGTCTCCGGCGTCACCCGTCACTGTTAAAAGATTTTCAGCTGAGCCGTTGTTGTAGGTCGTGGACTCCTGCAGTGTGGCCGCGTTGTTTTCGAATGAAAAATCGACGTTGGCTGTGGCGGGTTCTCCGCTAGCGTTGGCCAGCGTAACCTTGACCGGAATGTCTTCCTCCTCCTCGTGTACGTACTCCCGGTCATTGAATGGATCCTGGAAAGTCATGCTAAAATACCGTGTGAGCATGGTGACGGAGACATCGATTGCGGACGAGGACCCGCCGCCACCGCCACCGCCGGTTCTGCGGATCTTACCCTGCACCTCCGCCTCGGTTTCGGCCACCCCGGCTCCGTCGTTGAGGTCGCCGACGCTTGCCATGTCGAAATTCCTGGAGCCGACTTTCGTCCACAAAGTATCCGGATTGTTCGCTAGGTCCGGGCCTTCGACGAATTGCCAGCCGGTGGCTACATAAACATCCAGCGTATGAGTGCTGCCCGGCATTTCGGAGAAAAATTTCACGGTGGGGTTTTGGTTTTGAGGGCCCACTGTCTCATTTTTATCTTCGGCGGTCAAGCCGACGGGGGTTAATAGAGTCAGAAGCAGCGGATGCAGCGGACCGAGTGGACGAAGAATGGGGGCGTGTTTCATAGGGCGTGGTTCAGCGGGACATTGCATCCAATTGTTTGTCGGTGAGGCGATGGACCGCAGGCAGCGCTTTTGCCGCCCGGCTGGCTTCGTCGCTGTTCGGATAGCGTTCGATCAGTTCGCGGTAGGCGCGCTCGGCCCGGTTGGGCCTGCGCAAATGCAGGAGTTCGTTGTTGGCGACAAAAAAGAGGGCTTGCGGGGCGAGCGGGGAGTCGGGGTGCTCATCGGCGAGTCGTTCATATGTTTTCACGGCCCGCTGTCGCATCGCCCGGGCATTGGCGCTATCGGCGGCATTCCGGACTTGCATCATTCCGAGCATGCCCTTGCGGTAGAGCGCCCAGTCTCTTCGCTTTCCATCCAGACCGACGACACGATCCAGTGCGTCGGAGGCTTTCCACAGTTTGCCCATTGCCATATGGGCTTCGGCAAGGCCGAGGTAGGCGCGTTCCTGATGGCGTCGTTTCTCCGAGTGAGCCCCCAAATGCCGGTAGTAGGCCAGCACTTGCTGCCAATCGCCCTCGCCGGCGAGCGCCCGGCGATACGCATCATCGGCTATCCGGAAACGCTCGTTTATTCCGGGACTGTTCTCTCCATTTGCCGCAATCAGGGGAAGGCAAAGCGAAACAAACAATAGAGGC
>JBKGYB010000102.1:0-7069 GCA_046546295.1 Opitutales bacterium
TGGAAGCCGCTTCCACCTTCACCGTGTCAAAACAATTATGCGACAAACAGTATATATCGCGGCGATCAGGAGCCGTCCGCGAGTTCGAGGGAGCGTGCTTTCGCGGACGCTACGGCTTCCTCAATGAGCCCGCGCAGGTTCTTTTCGTCGAGCACTTTAAGTGCGGCTGCGGTTGTGCCGCCCGGTGATGTGACGGCGTTGCGGAGGGCTTCGGGCTCATTTTCGCCTGAGGCCAGCAATCGGGCCGCCCCGAGCAAGGTGTCAATCGCGAGGGCCCGTGCGAGTTCCCGGTTGAGTCCCGCATGGACCCCGGCATCACGAAGGGCGGCGGCAAATTCAAAGACATAGGCGGGGCCGCTGCCGCTGAGTGCGGTTATTGCGTCGAGTTCGTTTTCGGCCACCTCATGAAAGCTTCCGAGCGCCCCGAGGATGCTTTCAACAATTGTACGGTCGCCCGCATCGAGTGGGCGGAGGGGAGCGAAAGCCGTAACGCCGGCCCCGATGCTTCCGGGCGTGTTCGGCATGGTGCGGACAATATTGCGGGCCTCTTTGAAGGCGCCTTGCAGTCGGGAGAGCGGGGTGCCGGCGAGGATGGAAAGCACCAGTTTATTGTCGGCGGCTTGCGCGAGCGCCGGATTGATGTCGCCGAATTGTTGCGGCTTGCAGGCCAGGACGAGGGTTTCGGCCTCACGCACGGCGGGCGTAATATCGGACCGGTACTGGATACCGGTTGAGGAGGCGAGTTCCGGGCCCGATGGATCATTGCCGCAAGTGCAGGCGATGGCTTCCGGCGCGTAGTGTTTTTTGTCGAGCAGGCCGCGGACGATGGCTGAAGCCATCTTTCCGGCTCCGATGAATGCGATCTCGATAGCCATGAATTGCTAAAAAGGATGCGATATTGAGGCGGTAACGCCCCCCTCCGGATTTTCCGCGATGCGGGCTTCGCCACCCAAAGTTCGCATTGTATGGCGCACGATGGTAAGCCCCATGCCCCGCCCCACCGAAGTTTTCGTGGTAATAAAGGGTTCGAAAATTGTCTCGCGAATGGAGGGCTGAATGCCTGTTCCCTGGTCGGTGACGTGTACTTCCAGGGTGGCCGGGCCCCGCTCTCGAACAATGTTGGCGGCGATACGAATCGGACGGTTTTCCGCTGGGGTTTCGAGAGGATAACTTTCCCACGCGTTGATGAGCAGTTTGCCAAGGAGGACTTCGAACGTTTCCGCATTTGCGGAGATGCGCGCATCGGAGCTGATTTCCGAGTCAATGGGCACGGAAACGTCGATTTCGTTTTCTTTTTTAAAACGTTCGATGCTGTTCTCAATCAGTTCGAGAATGGGCAATTCGCTCAGCTCGATGCGTTCGCTGGTCGCGATGGTGCTTAATTGCCGAATGATTTCGACCATTCGGTTGATCGAATTATCCATGAGTTTGACGCTGCGCTTGACCATGTCCGGGCTGTCGTACCCGTTTTTAATCAGATCGAGGTAACCGACGATTACTCCGAGGAGGTTGTTCAAATTATGAGCGATCCCCTGGGTGATGGCGCCAACGGCGGCGGAGCGACGCGCTTCCCCGAGGCGTTCCTGTAGCCGGATGTTTTCCTGAAACATCTCCTGCAGGCGCAGCTGGGTCCCTACGCGGGCCAGCGTCTCGTCCAGGTCGATGGGTTTTGTGATGTAATCCACCGCGCCCGCGTCGAGGCCTTCAAGCTTGCCTTCTTTCGAGGTTTTTGCAGTGATGAAAATGATGGGAATCGTCTTGGTCCGCGGATTCGATTGCAGGTGCTGACAGGCTTCTATGCCGTCCATTTCCGGCATCATGATGTCGAGAAGGATGAGATCCGGGGGATGTTCTTCCGCAGCCTCAATGCATTCGCGACCGTTATAGGCGACTCGAACTTCCATTCCCTGGCGTTCGAGCTTGCGTTGCAAAAGCTTGATGTTGATCGGCTGGTCATCAACCACAAGTATGCTTGGATGGGGTTTGGTTGTCACGGTAAAAGGTCCTTTTTTAATGGCTTTATCCGCATGGGGCGGCTACAGCGGGCTATGGGAGCATTGTGCTCCATTGCACCGAGGGATGCGGATGTGGTTCTTGTAAAAAACGAGTAAAGTTGCGTGATGACAAGAGTAGTTTTACGCTTTTAGACGGAGATATCGGTTTTCACGAATTTTTCATCAATTACGGCGGTCCGGCTCAAGAGGTCGTGGCCGGTTTGTCGTCGTTTGTTAAAAAAGAGCGCTCCGATCGTGGCCAGAAAAGCGAGCGGGAAGATGAAGAACAGGGCCACGGTCTTGAGACCGCCACGAACGACGCCGCTGAGGACGGGTGGTTTGTCGAGGGTGACGGTGCTTATGGTTCGCAGGCGGCAGGCGCGTTTTCCGAGAGAGCTGCCTGCGAAGAAAGCTTCGCCGACGGCGAAGTAGATCCAGAAGATGAGAAGCTGCATGTCGCGCGCGTAGGTAAGCGCCTCTTTGAGGGATTCGCTCATCCCGGGCAATTCCGAGGACTCCGCGCCGCTTTGATCGTCGAACGAGGCAACGAATGCTTCGGTCCATTCGTTCATTTCGTTGAGCGCCGCGGGGTGTGTGCGGGGCAGGACAATTTTCCAGATGATGACCGAGGCGATGGCAGTGACGAGTATGAAGTCCAGGATAAACGCGAGGGCGCGCAGGCGGATCCGGGCCGGAGGCAGCGGGCCGTCGTCCCGAAGAATGGAATCGAGCACCGTGGCGGGCGGTTTTTCGTTGGAGCGGGAGGCGTTGTCCCGATGCTCGTTCTCTGGGTCCGGCGGGCTCATGAGGCGTTGCGTGCGCTGCGTTTGAAGGCGCGGACGGTGTTTTGCATGAGCATGGCGACGGTCATGGGGCCGACGCCGCCCGGGACGGGCGTCATGTACGAAGCCTTTGTAGAAACCGTCTCGAAGTCCACATCCCCAACCAGGCGGTAACCGCGCTTGCGGGACTGATCCTCCACCCGGTTGATTCCGACGTCGATAATGGCGACGCCGTCCCGCACCATGTCGGCCGTAACAAAGCCGGGCGAGCCGAGCGCGGCGATCAGGATGTCGGCCTGCCGTGTAATCGCGGACAGGCCGGTTGTCCGGGAGTGGCAGACGGTAACCGTGGCGTTGCCCGGAGCGGCCTTGCGGAGCATGAGAAGGGCGGCGGGCTTGCCGACGATCCCGCTGCGCCCGAGTACGACGACATGGCGTCCTTCGGTTTCGATGCCGGTGCGCCGGATAAGCTCAAGAATTCCCGCTGGCGTACAGGAGACAAAGCCTTCGGGGTCTTCCTGGCAGAGTTTTCCGACATTGACGGAATGAAAGCCGTCGACGTCTTTTTCGGGCAGGACGCGGTTGAAGGTTTCGGTTTCGCCAATGTGTGCGGGGAGGGGCGCCTGCACCAGAATGCCGTGCGTCTCTGGATCTTTGTTCAAGGCATCGATTTGCGCGAAGAGTTCGTCTTTCGATACATCCGCCGGGAAAACATGGAGGCGGCTGTCGATGCCGATGCGTTCCGCGGTTTTTTGTTTTTTCCGGACGTAGGAAGCCGAAGCCGGGTCTTCGCCCACCCGAATGAACGCGACCGTCGGGCGCGGGCCGGAGAGTTGGCCGACCTCTTCGGTCAGTTCCAGGATGATCGTTTCAGCGATCGCATTGCCGTCTATTGTCTGCATGGTGGTTGGGTTGAGTTCGAGGGCATGGTTTGTAAAAACCGGGGATTCGGGCGTGTTTCAAGCGAGGAGTTGGCGAACTTCCTTTTCGCCGAGCATCTTGATGCCGCCACGGGGGATGTTTTTCAATACGAGACCGCCGATTTGCACCCGCACCAGTTTTTTCACAAAGTACCCGTTCGCTTCGAAGAGGCGACGGACTTCACGTTTTTTCCCGTGCGTGAGGCGGACTTCGAGACGGCGCTGATGTCCTGAACCGACGGCGGGCGCGGGGATGACCTTTTCCGCTTTCAGGAAGTCGCCTTCGTATTCGACGCCGTTGAGCAGTTTGGGAATATCCGCCTTATCGAAGTCGCGGTGGAGGACGACGCGGTAGCGTTTCAGGACGCCGGAGGTCGGGTGGGTGATGCGGTGCGCAAGGTCCCCGTCATTGGTCAGGACGAGCAGGCCCTCGCTGTCCTTGTCCAAGCGCCCGGCACAGAAGAGACGCAGCCGCTTTAGATCGGGTGGAAGGAGGTCGAAGACGGTTTGGGAGGCGTGCGGATCCTCATTTGTGCAAACGAAGCCCTTCGGTTTGTGGAGGAGCAGGGTGACGGTTCGCTGTGTTTGTTTCGGAATCGGCTTGTTATTGACGAAAATATCGGCGTCGGGGAGCGCCTTATCACCGAGTTGCGCGATTTTTCCGTTGATCCGCACCCGCCCGTCCTCAATGCAGCGTTCCGCATCCCGGCGCGAGCAGACGCCTGCGCGGGCGATCAGTTTCTGGACACGTTGCGGTTCGGATGCGGTCATGGTTGTTACTTGAGTCGAGTTGCGCATGTTCTGTCAATCTTGCTTGATGGTAATATTCGTGCTTGCCCTTAAACGAAACGATGCGGAAAACTTACTGTGTTCAAAACGAGAAAAATCATTGAAAACGCAAAAACCCATATGAAGGAAGACGCAGATAAAAAAGTTGCACTGGTCACGGGCGCGGGCCGTGGGATCGGTCGGAGTATCGCCGAGCAGTTGGCGGAGGCGGGACATCATGTGATTTGTGTCAGTCGTTCGCCTGAATCCTGCGGGGCGGTGGCGGAGAAAATTGAGGAACGGGGCGGTTCGGCGGAATCCGCGGCGGTGGACGTGACGGACCGCGAGGCCGTGCGGGAGGCGAGCGAGCGGTTTCTCGACCAGCATGGGAACGTGGATATTCTGGTAAATAATGCCGGCATTACACGGGACGGCCTTCTTTTCAGGATGAGCGACGAGGACTGGGATGAAGTCTTGGCGACGAACCTGACGAGTTGTTTTTCGTGGGTCCGGCTCCTCGCGCGTCCAATGACGCGGAAACGCTGGGGCCGCATCATCAATATTTCCTCGGTCATTGGCCTGACGGGAAACGCGGGACAGGCGAACTACGCTGCCGCCAAGGCGGGTATGCTCGGCTTGACGAAGAGTCTGGCAAAGGAATTCGCGGCTCGCGAGGTTACGGTGAATGCAATCGCACCCGGCTTTATTGAGACGGACATGACCTCGGCGATGAACGGAAAACAGCAGGAGGCGATCATCGGCATGATTCCGTTGAAACGCATGGGGCGACCGGAGGAAATTGCCCGCATGACAACTTTTTTGGCATCCGATGGAGCGGGATATATCACCGGGCAAGTTTTTTCAGTTGACGGCGGGATGGTGATGTGATGCTGACATTGGCTTCTTCTTAACCTATAATATTATGGCCGAACAAACAATCGAACAACGCGTAAAAACAATCATTGTGGACCAGCTCAACGTAAATGAAGAGCAGGTCACCCCGGAAGCATCCTTTCTCGATGATCTCGGTGCGGATTCGCTCGACACCGTCGAGCTGATCATGGCATTTGAGGAAGAGTTCAAGGATGAAATCGACGGGGAGATCCCCGAAGCCGAAGCCGAAAAGCTCCGGACCGTGGGCGATGTTATCAAATACATCACCGATAAGGCCGGTTGAAGCATCAACCCGGTCCTACCTATACAAGTCAGCTGCTCAGCAGAAGGCCATCATCCGGTGGCTTCCTGTTCAAACGTGGAATTACTTATGGACGAAGCTCTTAATCGGCAACGGGTTGTGGTGACCGGCATCGGCGCCATCAGCTCGTTGGGCGTTGGCATTGACCCGTTCTGGGACAATCTGCTGGCAGGCAATAGCGGCATTGATACGGTCACCGCCTTTGATGTCTCGGATTATCCTTCGAAAGTAGGCTCCGAGGCGCGGGACTTCAATATCGATGACTTCATGGACCCGAAGGAGGCCCGGCGCAACGACCGTTTTACCCATTTCGCCGTGGCCTCCTCGAAGTTGGCCTTGGCCGATGCCGGGATGGATTCCGCGAAGGTGGATCCCGACCGCTTCGGCGTTCTGGTTGGTTCCGGGATTGGGGGGATGGAGACCATACAGGTCCAAAGCCGACGGCTTTTTGAAAGAGGGCCGCGCAAGGTCTCGCCCTTTATGATCCCCTCCCTGATCGCGAATATCGCAGGCGGCGTCGTTGCGATTGAAGTGGGCGCCCGAGGGGTGAACTACGGGCTGGTAAGCGCTTGTTCTTCCGCAACACATGGCATCGGGGAAGCCTTCCGGATTTTGCGGGACGGGGACGCGGATGTGATGCTGGCGGGAGGTACGGAAGCGGCTATCACCGAGCTCGGTTACGCGGGCTTTTGTTCCATGAAGGCGATGAGCACTGGCTACAACGACACGCCGAGCCGTTCCAGCCGACCCTTTGACAAGGGCCGGGACGGATTTGTGATGGGCGAGGGCGCCGGTGTGCTACTGCTTGAGACCTTGGAGCATGCGCTTGCCCGCGGCGCGCGGATTTATTGCGAAGTGGGCAGCTACGCCGCGACCTGCGACGCGTATCACATCACGTCACCCGACCCGGAGGGCAAGGCGCTTACAGCTGCAATTCGAAAAACGATTCGCGATGCCGGGCTTGAGCCGGAGGACGTCGACTACATCAATGCGCATGGCACTTCCACTCCTTACAACGACCATTATGAAACGAGCGCCATTAAGCAATCGCTGGGGGCTCACGCCTACAAGGTCATGATCAGCTCGACAAAGTCGATGACCGGGCATTTGCTCGGTGCGGCCGGGGGCGTGGAATCGGCGGCTTGTGTCAAAGCCATACACGAAAACAAAATCCCGCCCACAATCAATTACGAAGAGGAGGATCCGAATTGTGACCTGGACTACGTCCCCAACAAAATGCGGGAGACGGAAGTCAATGTTGCCATGTGCAACAATTCCGGATTCGGGGGGCACAATGCCTCCGTGTTGTTCAAGGCATACACCTAGCGGTCTGAAACATTTAAATTTTCGGAAATTAAACCTAAAAAGATTAGTACAACCACTGATGGACACTGATCCCGCTGAGCGGGA
>JBKGYB010000103.1:0-7069 GCA_046546295.1 Opitutales bacterium
GGAGCAAAGTCGAAGGGCACAGCGTTTGGTTTCCCGGAGAACGTGACCTCCGGTGCCACAAGGGCGGGACGCCCTTGCTCCGAAGGAACGGCACACGGCTGCGGCACGGCACGGTCCGACAAACCTACTTCCCCGAGAGCGCCGCAGCGGGAAAAGTCCCATCGCTCAGCCGCGCCGCTGGGCGATAAACCCGTAACGCGGGGCGAAGAAGAACACGAGGGTGAAGATCAGGCCCGCCATAACCGCCATCATGCCGGATGTCGACGTCCCGTCAAACCCGATCCACCCCGGCACGACCAGCGCCGCCAGATGTCCCGTCACAGCTGAGAGAATCGCAACCACCACACTCCATGCAACCATCGTCACCAGCCGGTCCGTCAAGAGGTGCCCCACTGCGGCGGGCACAATGAACATCGCGATGACAATGATGCTGCCCACCGCTTCAAATGCCGCAACCGTGGTCACCGCCACCAGGGTCATGAGCAGGTAATGCATGAGGTTGGCATTGATCCCCAGGGTCGTGGCCAGCTCCGGGTCAAATGACGAAATACGGAGCTCTTTGAAAAAGACGATGATAAACAGGAGGTTGAGCAGCAGGACGCCCCCCAGCACAAGCGCGGCGCGCGGCACTTCAAAGACGTGTCCCGCGATTTCCGGACGCCAGACAACATCGAGCGGCGTCAGTTCAATCGCCCCGTACAGGACGCAGCCCGGATCAAGGTCAACATGATCGGCCGCCCGAACAATCAGCAGCAATCCGATCGCAAACAGCGTGGTAAAAACTATGCCCATGGAGGCGCCGCGGTCCACATTGCCCAGACGGCTGATCCATTGCACAAGAACGGCCGTGAGCACACCGACCAGGGCGGCCCCTGCAAACATGGGCACGCTCGCCCGGGCGCCCGTAACGAGAAATGCAATCGCGAGGCCAGGAAGAACCGCGTGACTGATGGCATCCCCCATCATGCTCATCCGTCGTAAAACGAGAAAATTACCAAGAAGCGCACAGGCGGTGGCGGCCAGTGCTCCGATAATGATGATCCAAGTGTCTTCAGGATACCAGGTCATACGCTTCCAAAAATTGTGTTCGCCAAATACATTTGTTTCACGCTTTCGCCTTAATCGCCCGGCTCGATGGGATGGGGACTTTCCGGCACCAGTCGCCCGCCCGCACTCCGGTAGGTTTGTAGTTTGCGTTCAAGGCGCGCAACCATTTTGCGCCCCAGGACATGTTCGACGGCATCGGCATCGCGATCCACCCGGCTGGTCGCGACATCGGCGAACTCGATCAAATACATTTCCCACAAGCGGTGATTCCGCGTCACTTTGGCCGCTTCATCAAGCCCCGCTTCGGTCAGACGAATCGTATCCGCCTCATCCGGCGCTTCCACCAGCCCGTCGCGGTATGCCGAACGAATAATCCGCCGGAGCTGACGATCCGTCCAGCTCCGGCGCCCTCGTATCTGACGAAAAGATACGGGACGCAGACAAACGACTTTGGCTCCTTCCCCCTGCCGGGCATCCGCTTCCAGAATTTCATAGAGCGCCCGAAGCAAATGTTGTCGCCCGATCTTCTCTTTCAAACGAACATGCCGGGCGATGCGCACAACAAGTCCGCGCGAGGTTCCCAGAAAAAGGCTGATAACAAAAAAACCGGCCGCCGCCAATACAATCACGGAACCGGCGGGCATGTTGGGAACAAAGGCGCTGAAGCCGGCCCCGACCCAGCCGCTCAACCCGCCGATAAAAGCCGCCACCCAAAGCGTATGGTCCAGGCTCTCGGTCCAGAAACGGGCGGCGGCCGCCGGGGTAATGAGAAAGGCGATAATCAGAATAAGCCCCACCGCCTGCAAGCCGGCCACGGTGACCGCCGCAACCAGCCCCAAAAGCAGCAGGTCCAACCTCCGGACCGGCCAGCCCTGCGCCGCGGCATAGGACTCATCGAAACAAAGCAAGCGGAACTCCTTGAACAACAACACCGTGCAGGCAAGCACCGCAATTGTAACCAGCGCAATTATTTGAATGTCCTGCATGACCATGGAAGCGGTCTTGCCGTAAATAAAGGTTTCAAGCCCGGCGGCGCTCGCCTCCGGCATATTCTGAACCAGGCCCATAATCGCCACGCCCGCCCCAAAGGTCACGCTCAATACAAGTCCCATCGCGGCGTCGTCCTTGATCCGGCTGTTATTGCGAATGAAGAGCACGGCCGCGCAGCCGAGCACCCCGCTTATGATGGCGCCGAGCAGAAGCACGGGAAGCGCTTTGCCTTCCGCCCCCAGCCGTATGGAAACCAGAAAGGCCAGCCCCACGCCCGGCAGGGTGGCATGCGACAGGGTATCCCCCATAAGCGAGCGCCTGCGCAAAAGCAAAAAGACGCCCATCCGCCCACAGACGGCTCCCAACAGTATTGTACTGAGCACAACCAGCCGCGTATTGTAGTCCCGAAGGAAAAGAACGTTCCAAATATCCGCTGCTTCCGGCATAATTCAGCTTTCGCTTTAATAGTATCAATGAATGGTCTCAGGCGGGTGTCGCAGCCATGGAATTCAAACATTTCGAACGATTTTTTCCGCTGCCTGGCTGAAAAGCGTGAGTTGGCCCCCGTAGGTCTTGTGCAGGTTCTCTTCGTTAAAGACCGATGATGTGGGGCCCGCCGCAACGACCCGCATGTTCAAAAGGACGGTCCAGTCGAAGTAGGCGGGCACCGTGGCCAGGTCGTGGTGTACGACCAGACAGGTCTTTCCCCGCTTCTGCAATTCCTTCAGCAGTTCGACAATAGCCCGCTCCGTCGAGGCGTCGACGGCGGCGAAGGGCTCGTCCATGAAATAAATATCCGCATCCTGGACCAACGCTCGCGCGAGAAAGGTGCGCTGCTGCTGTCCCCCGGACAATTGGCTGATTTGCCGGTCGGCGTATTCCGCAAGCCCCACCTGCTCCATGGCTTCCATGGCCTGCGCGCGACAGCGGCGATTCACTCTGCGGAACCAGCCGAGCTTGCCGTAGGTCCCCATCGCAACAACATCCAACGCGCTGACGGGAAAATCCCAGTCCACGCTCTCCCGCTGCGGCACATACCCCACCCGTTTGCGGGCCGACCGGTAGGGCTCGCCGAAAATCCGCACTTCGCCGGAGGCGCGCGGGATCAGGTCGAGACAGGCCTTGATCAGCGTGCTTTTCCCCGCGCCGTTTGGTCCGACAATACTGACAAGCTTCCCTTCGGGCGCCGTAAGGTCCACCTCCCAGATCACCGGCTTGCGGTGATAGGCCACGGTGAGATCCCGTATCCTTAGCGGCGCCTTATTTACTTCAGTCGCATCGCCGGTCTCCCGGTTTTTCGTTTTTTCCGATGTTTCAGTCGTCATTTTCTTTTTCCCCGAATCCGCTTAATTTTCCTTGAAAGCCGTCTTCCGGGGCCTCGCCTCCGAGGGCCCGGGCAATAGTCGTCACGTTATGGTCAATCATGCCGATGTAGGTGCCTTCATAAGTGCCCCGCGGCCCCATCGCATCGGAGAAAAGGGCGCCCCCGATTTCCACATCATGCCCCTGGGCACGCGTCCCCTCAACCAAGGCGCGCACATTCTTGTCCGCCACCGAAGTCTCCACGAAAACCGCCGGAATTTCGCGCTCCGCCAGATAGGAGATCAGGTTTTCAATATCCCGGACGCCCGCTTCCGATTCCGTGCTGAGGCCCTGGATCCCCCGAACTTCGACGCCATAAGCGCGTCCGAGATAATTGAAGGCGTCATGCGCCGTCACCAACACCCGTTGCTCTTTCGGGATCGAGGCAAGCGCGTCCGCCGCATAAGCATCCAGCTCTTTAAGCTTTTCCAGATAGGCCTCCGCGTTGGCTTCATACTCCTCCGCATGCTCCGGATCAAAATCGGACAAGGTATCGACGATCACGGGAACAGCGCGCATCCAGCCCTGAACGTCCATCCATACGTGCGGATCCGTATGCTCTTCGTCCTCCGGATCTTCCATCAAATATTCCTCGTCACCCAGAATGGCCTCCGTTACGGCAGCGACCGGCTTGCCCGTCCGCGCCACCTGAACCAGCACATCGGTCATTTTCCCCTCCAACAACAAACCGTTGTAGAAAACCACATCCGCCTGCTTCAGCGCAATCACGTCGCTGCGCCGGGGTGTGTAAAGGTGCGGGTCCGTCCCCTCCCCGATTATTCCGCTCACTTCGGCGTGCTCGCCCGCAATGTTGCGCGCCACATCGGTGATCATGCCGACGGTGGCCACCACCTCGTAGGTTTCGCCTTCATCGGCAACATTGCCCGAGCCCTCGGAACCGCAGCCCGTTCCTCCCAATAGAAAAAGCCCTGCGAGCGCAAAAGCCAAACTTATAAGCCGGTTATCAAAATTCATACTTTGAATATTCAAAGTTGTGGCGTTAAGAGTCAATAAGAAAAAAATATTTTTATTTATTAAAGCACTTCCATAACCAGTGCGGTTATATTGTCCTTGCCGTCCGTGCGGCGGGCTTCATTGACCAGGCGTTCGGCCGGATTGCCCTGCGCCCGGGGGCCGGGCTTTCGGATGAGTCGCTCCATGCCGCTGTTCCAAACCCCCTCGACCAACCCGTCGGAGCACAGTAAAAAGGCGTCGCCCGGCTCATAGCCGACGGCCCCGAATTGCGGATTCAGATGCTGGTTGCTCCCTCCGAGCACCTGTTGCAATGCGTTTCGCCCCGGATGGCTGCGGGCCTGAAACTCCGACAATTTTCCTTGGCGCTGGAGCCAGCCCACATGCGTATGATCCTCGCTGATCTGGCGAATGCCCCCCTCTTTCGGCAAGCGATAGATCCGGCTGTCCCCCACATGCGCGAAATAAAACCAGCCGGGGCGCATCCAGCACAGGCTCAACGTTGCCCCCATCCCCCTGAGCTCCTCATAGGCGGCGCCCATATGCGTCAATTCCCGATGGATATGGTCAAAAAGTTCCGCCAAAACATCCTGGAAGCCGAGCGCCAAGCCCGTTGCAGCGGCGCGAAAAACGCCTGGAAAAAGCCGCGTGATTTTGTCCACGGCAATGCTGCTCGCGAACTCCCCCGCCTGCGCGCCTCCCATCCCGTCGCTCACCGCAAAAACAAAATCCGAAGCCTGAATCGGTTCTTCCCCATATTTGCCGAGCCGTCGCACTTCATAGGCGTCGACTTCCAGAGCCAGAAAAGCGTCCTCGTTTTGCTTGCGGAACCGTCCGGGATCCGTGAGGCCGGACCACCGGATCGTTTCCGATGTTTGCGTGGCATCTTCGGACATGGTTCAGCTATTCCTGGTCATCGTAGTCATCCAGGTTGGGATGCGATTTCATTTCCGGAGACGGCGGATAACCCGGTTCCAGAATCGTCGCAAATTCAAAATCAATCACACAAAACCGCCCGATACGCGCATCATAGGTGATATTGCGCACTTCGGCATCCTCGTGCCGGACCCCGTATTGCTCGAGCTCCGAAAAGATTTGCTTGCGTTTGTCCTCGCCCAGGCGCTCCACCCGGGACCCGCAATTGGAAGTCACCAGATAAAGCGCCCCGGCATCCTTATCCAGCACACGAGGCACGAACGGGCACTCGTGCTTCTCAAGGAATTCGAGCACCCGCACTTCATTCTCGTAGCGCTCCTTTGCCTGCGGCCCGCGAAAATACTTGTGTACGCGGCCGTCAAAACCAATGTGGACAATCGCCCGACGTGTGTTTTTCGCTTCCGGCATAAATGAATAAAAGTAGTCCTCATCCCAAAACCGCCGGTTAAATTTGGCAAGCATTACCGGAAGCAAAGTCGAAACGGATAAAAATAAACCAAAATGCTTGCCCTAAAAGGCTTGGCATACATTTTGCTATATTTGAACAACCGATCGTGCTCCGCGTTTGAAAACGAAAGCGTAATCGGAAAACATCCAAACAAACCTGATTCATACACCCGCTTATTATGGCAAAAATAAAACTAGAATACATCTGGCTCGATGGATATGAGCCGGTTCCGAACCTGAGAGGCAAAACCAAGATCGTCGAGGGCGACCCGGACAAAATCAGTCTCGACGACTGCCCGATGTGGAACTTCGACGGAAGCTCCACCAAGCAGGCCGAAGGCAGTGATTCGGATTGCATGCTCAAGCCCGTCGCCCTGTATCCGGACGGCGCCCGCAAAAACGGCTTCATCGTGATGTCCGAGGTGATGCTCCCGGATGGTTCGCCCCATCCCTCCAACGCCCGCGCGACGATACCGGACGACCCGAATTTCTGGGTGGGGCTGGAGCAGGAATATTATCTCTTCGACGGCAACGTGCCGCTCGGCTGGCCCAAGGACGGCTTTCCGTCGCCGCAGGGCATGTATTATACCGGCGTCGGCTACAGCAGTGTGGGTGACATCGCGCGCGAAATCGTGGAAAAACATCTGGATCTTTGTATCGAAGCGGGGATCAACCACGAAGGCATCAACGCCGAAGTGGCGAAGGGGCAGTGGGAATTCCAGATTTTCGGCAAGGGCTCGAAAAACGCCGCTGACCAGACACACGTCGCCCGCTATTTTCTGATCCGCCTGTGCGAACAGTACGGCGTGGAAGTCGAATTCCATTGCAAACCCTTCCAGGGCGACTGGAACGGGTCCGGCATGCACTGCAACTTTTCCACAAAGTACATGCGGGAAACCGGCGGGAAGGATTACTTCGAAAAGCTCATGGAAACCTTCGAAAAATACAAGGACGAGCACATCGCCGCCTACGGGCCGGACAATCATCTGCGTCTTACCGGTTTCCACGAGACCCAGTCGATCGACAAGTTCTCCTGGGGGGTGGCCGACCGGGGCGCTTCCATTCGCGTCCCGCACAGCTTCATCGAAGACAACAAATACCGGGGTTATCTGGAGGACCGTCGTCCGAATTCACAGGCCGACCCTTATCAGATCATCGCCCGTGTTTATCAGACGATCGAAGAGGTGGAAGCCGAGTTCAAATAAAGCCTGGCCGAGCTACGCAAGCTCTTGTTGACAAGCGAGCGCGGTGAAAAAATCGGGCGGAACCGGGTAAATTCCTGGTTTCGCCCCCGCGCTTGCGCATGGATGGATAT
>JBKGYB010000104.1:0-7060 GCA_046546295.1 Opitutales bacterium
AGACCGCCGCGAACCTTCTTACTTGTCCTCGGCTGCGTCATGGGCCTCCAGGGAGTCGGTTTCGCCGGCGGCGAAGGCCTTCTGATTGTCCGGAATCTTGCCGTGGAATTCACGACTCAGGCCAATGGCGAGGCACACGCACATCAGGATGACCACCACCGCAAAGGGCAGGCCGATCGTAATCGCCCCTGTTTGCAGGGCTTTCAAACCTCCCGCCAAAAGCAAGACCGACGCAAGGGCGCCCTCCAGAATGCCCCAGAAAAGACGGGTCCCCGTCGTCGGTTCCTCGCTCCCGCCGGATGCGATAATATCGGCCACCAGGGAAGCCGAGTCCGATGACGTAACGAAAAACAAGACCACGCTCAGCGTCGCAATCAGGGCCGTAATCGTAGCCAGCGGATACGCTTCAAGCATGAAGAACATGGCCGTCGCGGTTGTGTCCACCGTCTTGTCATGTTTTTCCGTCAAGATGGGCTTGCTCAAATAGCCCCCGAGCGTCAGTTCTTCTTCCGTAAATTTGAACTTCCCGTGGTAGAGCGTCTCATCCGTAAATGCATAGGGGGATCCGGTTTCCGTGTCGCGCAACACGCCATGGTCTCCGTATTTCACGGACACGCCGTCCAAAGTCTCGAAGTCGCCTTTCGCATTTCCGCCCGCCGTCTTCACCTGCACGCTGCGCGGACTTTCCGCGCCTTTGGCGTCGGGCGCAAGCAGCCACTCCCCGTCTTTGGTCATTGGAAGCCCTGTATCCTCATCAATCACCTGGACCGGCATGGAGCGGGGCGCATAGTTGTATTTCTCGCGCACCGCATCCGGATCATCGGAGACCCTCTCATAAATTTCCTGGTGAATGGCGGTGTTCCCGAAACCCGTCATCCAGACAATGGCCACCAATGACGGCACCAACAGGACGCCGGCCAGAAACTCCCGAATGGTACGCCCCTTTGAAACACGTGCGATAAACATGCCGACGAAGGGGCACCATGCAATCCACCAGCCCCAGTAGAAAATGGTCCAACCGCTGAGCCAGCTCTGTTGACCCTGGTCGGAGTAAACCGCCGTACGAAAGGCATTCGTGGGCAATTGCTGCAGGTATTCCCCGATATTCTGCACGACGGATTTCAGCAAATACACGCTTGGCCCCATGACGAAGAGGAAGATCAGCAAAAATCCGGCCAAGCACATGTTAAGCTCGCTCAGACGTCGAATCCCCTTATCCAGGCCGCTGATCAATGACGCCACGGCCATGCTCGTGATACACACGATAATCAGCACCTGTATGCCGGTCCCCTGTTCGAGGCCGAAGACATAATAGAGCCCGGCATTGACTTGCTGCGCGCCGAGGCCGAGCGAAGTAGCGAGCCCGAAAAGGGTGGCGAGAATCGCGAGTATATCAATGGCATCTCCCAGCCGTCCGTAGATCCGCTTGCCGAGAAAGGGATAAAAGACCGAGCGGAAACTGAGGGGCAGCCCGCGCCGGAAACCGAAATAGGCGAGCGCCAATGCAACAAGCGCATAGAGCGACCATGGGTGCAGGCACCAATGAAAGAGTGTGGTCCCCATCGAAGTGCTGGCCGCGCCAAGAGTACCCCCCTCACCGTCGGGAGGCGATAAATAATGCCACATCGGCTCGGCTACCCCGAAGAAAAGCATGCCGATCCCCATGCCCGCGCTGAAGAGCATGGCAAACCAGGTGATTCTCGGGAATTCCGGCTCCTGATCGTCCGTCCCCAGTTTTATGTCGCCGTATTTGCTGAAAATCAAATAGATCGCAAACAGCAGGAACATCGACATCGCCGCGATATACAGCCATGAAAAGTTATCGGCGATGCCTCCCTGAAGCTTTTCGAAGGTGGCGAGCGCGTGCCGGGGGAACATCGCCGTCACGACAACAAAAAGGACAATAAGCGCGGCAGCGGCTGGAAAGACCACCGGATGCGCCTCCAGATCAATGCCAAAAAGTTTTTTCCGGAATGTTTTTAACTGCATAACTTTATCATTATCAATTTGATGCGCTTTGCGTTACGGGAAAAAGACGGACGGGTCAACCCTGAACGCGCGGAAATTCATTCGAGCAGCTCCTTGATTTCATCGAGGCTGACCTTTGCGTTTGCCGCTTCGCTTGCTTCAAAGAGTTCTGTGAGCAGCCCGGCTTTTTCCCGCTGCATTTCGAGCACTTTTTCTTCGACCGTATCGGCGGCGATCAACTTGATACTCGTCACGACCCGTTTTTGGCCGATGCGGTGCGTCCGGTCCGTGGCCTGTGCCTCGGCGGCCGGATTCCACCATGGATCATAATGCACGACCGTATCCGCGCCGGTGAGATTCAACCCGGTTCCTCCGGCCTTGAGCGACACAAGAAAGACCGGAATAGCGGGGTCCTGGTTGAAGGTGTCGCAAACCGACAACCGGTTCCGGGTCTGCCCGTCCAGATAGCAGTAGCGGTGACCTTTTTCCTCCAGGCGCTCGGCGAGCAATTTGAGCGCGCTGACAAATGAGGAAAAAACCAGCATCCGGCTGCCGGTGTCGAGGCACTCGTCCAACAATTCCTCGAAAGCGCTCAATTTCGCGGATTCCGCAGCGGGAAAATTCTCCTCGGTGATCCGGGGATCCACACAGGCCTGCCGCAGCCGCAACAATTCAGTGAAGGCGGCAAAACGAACACGCCGCTCGTTTGCGCCCGCCATTTCCAATTCGAAAAGTTGTTTTCGCGTCCTTTCCAAGGTCTCCTGGTAAAACTGTTTCTGGCGGGCCCCGAACTCGCAATACCAGGTCTTCTCAATTTTGTCCGGCAATTCCGGAGCCACTTCCTTCTTCGTCCGTCGCAGAATATAAGGGGCTGCCCGCCCGGTCTGGCGTTTCGTGTGCCAGTTCCGGTCCTCGGCCGACAGATTGGGCGGCGCCTTTTCCAAATACCCCGGCATGAGAAAGGCGAACAGGGAAAGCAGATCTTCGAGTGAATTTTCAACCGGTGTCCCGGTGAGCAGAAAGCGCCCCTTCCCGCGCATCCGGAGCAATGAGCGCGCGTTCTGCGTCCGGCGGTTTTTGATATGCTGCGCCTCGTCGCCGATAACCACCGACCAGTCCAAAGTCGCCAGCAGTTCGGCATCCTGGCGCAAAGTCCCATACGAGGTAATGACAATATCCGTATCTTCGAGGGCGGCGGGCTCGCGCGGGCGGCCCGGCCCGTGGTGCCGCGCCACTTTAAGGCCGGGCGTAAAGCGTTGCGCTTCCCGGGCCCAGTTTTCCACCAGGCTGGCCGGTCCGACCACAAGAGCCGGCTCGTTGGCGCGTTGTTCCTTGCGAATGCATTCGATCAATGCAAGGGCCATGATGGTCTTGCCAAGCCCCATTTCATCGGCCAGTACGCCGCCGAGATTATTCCTGTATAAATGCCGGAGCCAGGCGACCCCGATGCGCTGATAGGTGCGCAACCCGGCATCCAGGCCTGGCCGCACGGGCGCGGGTTCGAGGGCCCCCACTTCCTTCAGGGCGCGGCTGCGGGCCTGCCACGCCTGCGGGGGCTGCCATCCTTCGGCCATCTCTTCGAGCACGCCTTCCACATCCGCGAGTTCCGGCGCATTCAGGCGTTTTGAGAAACTTGGCGTAAACGGTCGATCCGCCTGTCCGCTCACCGCGCGTTCGATTTCATGGAGCCGCTGCACCGAGTCCTGGTCGAGCAAAGTGATTCGCTCGTCTTCCGATTCGACATACTGCTTGCCGCCCGCGATGGCGCGCCGCAGGGAGGATTCGTCCGCATTTTCGCTCAACCGCACATCCAGAGTGAAATGATCCCCTTCCTCCCGGGCACGCACATCGAGTTCCGAAAGTTGCACGCAGGCGCACTTTTTTTCAAAATTTTCCGTAAACGCCGCCCGCCATTCGTCCCGCAAAGCGCGCCAGTTCGCGGCCAGAAAATTCAGCGTCTTGTGCCGGTCCCGCAACCACCACTTCCGGTTGCGCGGATCCAGCTGGAAACCGCTGCTTTTCAAAAGCTCGCGCAAGGGCCGCAGTTCCGCGTCCCGTCCGGACGGCAACCGGATGGCGAGGAAATTCGGGGACCCGTCCACAACCACACGATGGTCGGACATTCCCTCCATGGAACCGGTCCCCGTTGCCGCCGTCGGGTAGTCCCCTGCTTGCGGTTTCCAGTTGCGGAAGGCTCCCGATTCCACCGCCCGTCTTCGGTTCACGGATACGGACGCGCGGGGGTTCACCTCGACCGTATCCGGAATCGCCGTTTCACGCTCCGCTTCGGAAGCGCCGGCGGATGGAGGCCTGTCCATCTCGGCATTGTCCCGTGAAACCGGAGCTTCGGGCAGGACCTCGTGTACGCCCCTCAATTGCCCGTCCGTCCATTCGATCGGTTCATTCGGCCGCTTCACCCAGTAGACGAGCGGTTCGCCCGAAAGCACTTCCAGCAACCGGCGCAAGCGCGCGACACTGAGTTCCAGAAGGCTTGCGGTTTTCCCGCCGCACCACGACTCCACAAGCATGAGGACTTCGCGCGCCGCCGACGTCGGCGCCACCGGACGCGTCGGACTCACTTGCCCGAGCGGCAGGATCTCACGCCCGCAGGCGGCTTCCAGTTTCACCATGACAGCGTCCCGGCCCGCTGCGTCCTCCAAATTGGGCGGCAAATAAAGCAGCACACGCAGCGGCTCGCCGTCCCCGCTCACACAAAGCGAAGCCGGCTCCGCCCGCTCCTCTTTTTCCGGAGCCATCGACTCCACCCGCTCCTCCGGTTCCGGTCCATCGACGGACGTCTCCGCCCGCGCTTCCACCGCCGAAGCTGTCTCTCGCCGTGCCGCCTGAAACCGTAGGGCCGCGGCAACCGCGTGCGCACAGACAAGCCCGCGCCTGCCTTCCCGGCAGCGACAAGCGTTCTCCGCAAAGACCGTGGAACGAAGGTTCAAGCGCGGCTCATACAGCTCGCCCCCCGTCCGGACACGGCCAACAAGGACCGGGCTCTCCCACTCCGCGCTATGGACGCGCCCGGCTGCGTACAACTGCTCCGCGTCCCGACATGTCCGCGCCCCCGCAAGCTCCACAAGCAAGTCGCGGGTGAATTCCGGCGCTTCTTTTGCATTTTTAGACATCGGTCATCAGGAGTCCGTAGACAAAGCCCGACTAGTAAATTACCCGCCATTCGGACAGCGGTGGTATAAAAAGCCCCGGCCATATTTTGACCGGGGCTTTGTAAAACGAAAGCCTGTTTACTGTTACTTCGTTGCCTCGTCCAGCAGGTCGCCAAGACTGGTGAGATCGTCGGCCCCGGTGATATTCTCAAACGCGGCACGCTCTTTCGCGAGGTCTTCCTCACTGTAATTGGCCGCCTTGATCGAAAGCCCGATCCGGCGCTCGTCCTTGTCGATTTTGATAACACGCGCGGTTACTTCGTCGCCCACACTGAGGACATCCTTGACCTTTTCAACATGGTCTTCGCTGACCTGTGAAATATGGACAAGTCCGTCAATATCGTGCTCCAGTTCGATGAAGGCGCCGTAACTCGCGACCTTGGAAACCTTGCCCTTGACGACATCGCCAATCTTGAAATGGGTCTCGATTTCCTCCCACGGGTCGTTCGTCAGTTGCTTCATGCCGAGGGAAATGCGTTGCGCATCCGCATCGACTTCGAGAACGATGGCGTCCACTTCGTCGCCCTTTTTCACAACTTCGCTCGGATGGTTGACCTTCCTGGTCCAACTCATGTCCGAGACGTGGACCATTCCGTCTATGCCTTCCTCCAATTCAACAAAGGCTCCGTATGTGGTGAGGTTGCGCACCTTCCCGCGGACGCGTGCGCCCACCGGATAATTGTGGCGGGCCATCTCCCATGGATTTTCCTCAAGCTGCCGAATGCCCAGCGAAATTTTCTGCTCTTCCTTCTGGATGCCAAGCACAACAGCCTGCAGCTCCTGGCCAACCCGGAGCACTTCACCCGGCTTGGATATACGCTTGGTCCAGGACAACTCGGTCACGTGCACGAGCCCTTCCACGCCGTCTTCGAGCTCGACGAATGCGCCGTAAGGCACGAGGTTGACAACCTTGCCGTTTACGGTGCTGCCGATCGGGAATTTCTCCTCGATGCGTTCCCATGGGTTGTCGTGCAATTGCTTCAACCCGAGCGAGACACGTTCCCGTTCGCGGTCGACTTCGATGATCATCACTTCAAGTTCTTCACCCTGCTTGACCATTTCGCTCGGATGCTGGATCCGGCCCCAGGACATGTCGGTGATATGCAGCAGGCCGTCCAGCCCGTCGAGGTCGACGAAGGCGCCGTAATCCGTGATATTCTTGACCTGGCCCCGGCGTGTATCGCCCGGCTTGACATCCTCAAGCAGCTTGCGCCGCTTCTCCATGCGCTGCTCTTCAATCAGTTCCCGGCGGGAGACAACAATGTTTTTACGCTCCGGATTGATCTTGATGACTTTAAAATCGTAGGTTTGGCCGACGTACTGGTCGAGATTCTTCGGCGGCTGAACGTCGATCTGGGAAGCCGGCATGAAGGAGTCCACGCCAATACTGACAATCAGGCCTCCCTTTACCTTGGATCGGACGCGCCCTTGAATGACCGAGCCCTCCTCGCAGTTTTCAACGATCTCCTCCCAGTTCTTCTTCTGCTCCGCCTTGTCATAAGAAATGACGGGGTTCCCGTCGCGGTCTTCGAGTTTTTCCAGAAAGACTTCGATTTCACCGCCCACCTGAAGTTCGCTCATATCCTCGAACTCGCTGGCATGGACAATGCCCTCTGATTTTCCGCCGATGTCGACAACGACTTCGGTGGGGCGGATCTCAATTATGGTCCCCTTTATGATGGAACCTTCGTCGAGCGTTGCGATGCTGCTTTCCTGAAGCAGCTCTTCCATTAATTGGCTCATATGCTTTGCCTGAATGACTGCCCGCCGGGACGGGCAATGTGGTTGAAGTTACTTTTTATTCGACAGCTCCCCGGAACATCGCTCCGGCCGGTGATACCGATCACCACGAACTGAATCCTCCAATCTAGAATGCACAAGGTTGTCCGCAAGCATAAAACGCCCTTTTTTTGCGATTCTCC
>JBKGYB010000105.1:0-7055 GCA_046546295.1 Opitutales bacterium
CG
Source organism: Opitutales bacterium (assembly GCA_046546295.1). GTDB lineage: Bacteria > Verrucomicrobiota > Verrucomicrobiia > Opitutales > Coraliomargaritaceae > JBKGYB01. The sequence continues at coordinate 3 of JBKGYB010000105.1, forward strand.
GAACTACGACAAGGATTGGGACCATTTTATCAACCTCAAGAACCGCTAGCAGCCTGAAAAGGCCTTTTTACGGAAAAACGGCGGTATCGGTTTGGTTTTTTTCCATGCCATAAGCGCACATAATAGGTGTTTTCGATGCCCCCTCCCCAACACACACACATACCTAATAGCAATGCTTATCGCACAATGAATGGGTTGCCAACACGCCGGCAAGCCCCTTGCCCCCCCCTGAAAACAGAAAATAATTATGAGCATGAATATGAAAAAATATAGCGATTTCATAAACGGCATCGACGGCAACGTGTTGCTTGGATGTGACGGGTTCGTCGATGAGGTCTACGAAATTGTCGAGGTTAGGAAAAATCTGAGCGACTACACCCCCTTGGATAAGATGCGTGATTTTGGCGAACTGATCGTTCAAAGAGCGGGCGGAGGACTGGGAGTTGAGATCGTGCCGAAGCGTCGCTGCTCCGGTGGATTTACCCCAAACACCGGGAGGATTCCCGCGGTCCTGGGTCTCAAACCGACGCTTGCGGGACTCTACGGCAGCAACGAAATCGATCCGGCTTTTGACGAGTTCAAAGAAAACTGCAATCTGTGGTCGCTCGGAGACCCCGCTGTTACCCTGGTCTTCGAGTTCGGCGACGGCAAGGTGCTGATGAGCGCGCTCAAGACGGTCGCCGGCCTGAACCTTCCAGGCACCCATGCCGAGTACCCCGCACGCTTCAAAAGCTGATTCATCCTGTGTGCAGACGACTCGCGAGCGCCCCGATGCTTGGATATTGTCGTTTTGAATCCTTCAACGTTTCCCCAGCGATTCGCGGGGTCCTTCCCCGTAGGCATTGGAAAAGACTCGGAAAAATTGAGCGTAACTGCCAAACCCCGCTTCCAGCGCGGCATCCAGCATTGTCGTTCTGGATGAGCGGCGATAGGCCGCCCAAAACCGCCCGAGCCTGAGCGAATTCCGGTAATGCGTTAAAGGTACGCCCACCTCCCGACGAAAGGTCCGGCTCAAATACGCCGGGCTCACGCCACACTGGCGTGCCAGCGTATCCAAATCTTCGTCGACAGGAGTTCGATTCAGTAGGTCCAAGACATGATTGACCGCCGGATGGAGCGACACCTCTCGACCGCAACCACTCTTTTGTTGATGTAATCGCCAGGAATACAGCAGCAGGTGTCGTAGTCCTGCATTTAAAAAATCCGGATCGTTGTGCTGGAACGTAAAATCCGAACTCAAGCCGAATCCTGCTTCACGATTCAACAGGTCCGGGTCCAAGCCATCTTGCACCAAGGATTCCATTTCATGCCGAAGGGATTCATACACGTCCGGCTCCAATTCCGTGTGGACGATCCCCTCGCTCTCTGGGCGGGACTGCTTCAGGATTTTATAACGCCCCCCCCGACAGGCGCTTTTCAAAAGATCCGGCTTGAAGACCGCGACGTAATAACCGGCGTCGGGCGTGCGATCGACCAGTTGGTGCTCCTGACTGGGAAAAATCCAGAGCAGCGAGCGCTGCCCGAATCGATACCTCTGGCCCTTGACCACGTAAATGATCTCGCCGGAGACCACTAGATTGAGCTCCAACTCGACGTGCCGATGGGGCCTCAATACAGGTGGGTTACGGACGGACTCCGCTAAAAAAATAAAGCCATCGTATTCCGGCCCTATTTTTAAATTTTCCAGCATGACGACAAAATATGCAACGTTACGCACTAAATGCGAGAAGAAATTTTCGGTATTTAAGAGTATTTTATGCTGCGAGCATACGCTATAAATTCTATAAATAGAAATCATAAACAGGGAAGCAGGCAACTATGCATGCCCCATTCCAAACTCACATCTAATTCAACCTCAACCCAGTTTTCCATGAATTCAAAAGAACGCATTCGCGCCACCATCGATCATCAGCAACCGGACCGGGTGCCCATGGATTTCGGCAGCAGTTTTATTACCGGCATACACTGCAGCGTGGTCGCTGAACTGCGCCAACACTACGGCCTTGAACCCCGGCCGGTCAAAGTGGCAGAGCCCTATCAAATGCTCGGCGAAGTCGAAGAAGACTTGCTCGACGCGCTTGGCCTTGATGTACAGCCGATTTTTCCCCACCGCACCATCTTCGGTTTCCCCAATGAGAACTGGAAGCCCTACACCACTCCCTGGGGGCAGGAGGTGCTGGTATCGGAGCATTTCAAGACCAAAGTCGATAATAGCGGGAATACGTACATCTATCCCCAAGGCGACACTTCCGCCCCGCCCAGTGGTCTGATGCCAAAGACCGGGTATTTCTTCGATACGATCGAACGCATCGATCCGGACTTTGACGAGGATGACCTCAAACTGGAAGACAACCTCGAGGAGTTCGGCCTGATGACCGATGAAGAAGCCCGATACTGGAAAGAACAGGCGGACATTTACCGCAGCAATTGCGAGCGCGCCGTCTCAGTCCACCTCAACGGCACATGTCTCGGGGATATCGCGCTTGTGCCTGCGCCCTTTTTGAAAAATCCAAAGGGTGTGCGCGGCGTTGCCGACTGGTACATGTTGACTGCCGAAGAACCCGAGTTTGTAGCGGAAATTTTCGATCGCCAGACCGAGGTCGCGCTTAACAACATGGCCAAGCTCAATCACGCGGCGGGTGATGTGATTGATGTCGTGGTTGTCTGTGGCACCGACTTCGGCACCCAGAATTCACTCTTTTGCAGCATCCCGAAAGTACGCGATGTATGGCTCCCCCGCTACAAGCGTATCAATGATTGGATCCATCAGAACACGGATTGGCGCACCTTCAAGCACTCCTGTGGTGCGGTTGAGCCCTTGATCGAAACCTTTATCGATGCGGGCTTCGACATTCTCAACCCGGTCCAATGCTCGGCCGCGGGAATGGATCCCAAAGGCTTGAAAGAAAAATACGGCGAGCGAATCACTTTCTGGGGCGGCGGGGTCAACACCCAGCAAACACTTCCCTTCGGTAAGCCCGAAGAAGTGCGCCGTGAGGTGTTGGAACGTTGTGAAGTCTTCGCTCCCGGCGGGGGCTTTGTCTTTAATGCCATCCACAACGTTCAAGCACTCACGCCCGTTGAAAATTTTATCGCCATGATCGATGCTGTTAAAGCCTACAATGGTGAATAACTCTCATGTCGGATAAAGCCGCTTCTTCTCTAAGCCCTTCGTGACGAAGCCACTGAACGCGCGCCGTGGGTGTCCTTTGTCGGGGTTCACGGCGGCGCCCGTGTGGGGTTGACGCCGAGACTTGCCTCAAATTCGCCGATTACATTGTCGACGCGCTCAAAATCGCGGCCGCGCGCTACTGCCCGGATGGTTTGCCCGTAGGACAAAAAATGCATACTATTGAATAAAATCCGAAAAGACAAGTGATCCTAATATGGTGTATTCTTTCAGCTAACAAATTCCATAGCGCTTTTGCGTAGACGCCCGAGCCTTATGGGCGATGTATTTTTTTATTCTAAACACCAAAACACTCCGATGGACCACGATCATGATCACGGGACCGCGACGCTTATGCGTCCCCCCTCTCTTCTCGACTATAGCTTAACCGGCGCGAATGCCGAGCGCGCGGTTGAATTGGGCCTCGCCGAGGCGGATTGGTATCAATCGCCAGTGCCGCGGGCGGAAATGCGCAAGTTTTTGGAGCGCAAGGATGGCCCGGCTATCCGCGATACAATCCTCTGGTTTGGATTGATTATCGGCTTTGGCATTTTGACCGTTCTGCTCTGGGGTAGTTGGTGGGCCGTGTTGCCCTACCTGTGTTATGCCACCCTCTACGCATCCACCTCCGACTCCCGCTGGCACGAGTCCGGCCACGGCACCGCCTTTAAAACCGACTGGATGAACAACTGTCTTTATGAGATTGCTTCATTCATGGTCATGCGCGAATCAACCGTTTGGCGGTGGAGCCATACGCGGCACCATAGCGATACCATCATCGTCGGACGCGACCCGGAAATCGCCGTGCCGCGGCCCCCCAACATTAAGAACCTTATACTGAGCTTTATCAATTACGGCACCTATCCGAAGTACTTTAAGCAGATTGTTTTGCACTCCTTCGGCAGGATGTCGGACGACGAGAAAAACTTCATTCCCGAATCCGAATACCCCAAAATTTACCGGCGAGCTCGCTTTTATGTAGCGATCTATGTATCGGTGATCGTTCTTTCGATCGCAATCGGAAGTATCCTGCCGATCCTTTTGATCGGAGCCTGCAATATCTTCGGCGCCTGGCTCATGCCCATCTACGGCTATACCCAGCATGCGGGGCTTGCCGAAAACGTGCTCGACCACCGTCTCAATTGCCGGACCGTTTATATGAACGTCGTGCATCGCTTCCTCTACTGGAACATGAACTACCATGTAGAGCACCACATGTTTCCACTCGTCCCTTACCATGCCCTGCCGCAACTGCACGAGGCGGTCAAAGACGACATGCCAACGCCCTATCCCAGTCTCTGGGCCGCTTGGAAAGAAATTATCCCTGCGGTTTGGAAACAAACGAAAGATCCGACCTATCACGTGAAACGCATCCTGCCCGCGCCGAAAGAATTTACCGACGAGGGCCTCCAACGTTCCGATGCGGCGCCCGATCGCGACGGCTGGTTGGAAATTTGTGCGGCCACGGATCTGAGCGTGGAAGACGTCATCCGATTTGACCACGGCAAAAAGACCTTTGCGCTCTACCGCGATGCGGAAGGAACGCTCTTCGCCACGGATGGGATTTGCACTCACGGCAATACCCACCTCGCAGGAGGCCTAGTCAAAGGAAAAATCATTGAATGCCCGAAACACAATGGACGCTTTTACCTTGAAGACGGTTCGCCGGCGCGTGCTCCGATCTGCCGGGGCCTCGCTACCTATCCGATCGAGGAGCGCAACGGTCGCATCTGGCTCAATATTGAAAGAGCCGGCGGTTCCGGCGCCCGCCATCAGAAAACCTATACCTTGCGGGTCGTCAGCAATCTGAGCGTCGCCACCTTTATCAAAGAGTTGGTTCTCGAACCGGTTGATGCCGAAGAATCCATCGAATTCACTCCTGGCGATTACATGCAAATCGATATCCCGACATATGAACAGATTCGTTTCCGCGAATTCGATATTCCTGAGCCTTTCGCCAGCGTCTGGGAACGTCAGCATGTTTTCGATCTGACTGTCAGCAATAACGAGCCCGGGCGGCGCAACAACTACTCTCTGGCCAATAACGGAATGACCGAACGGCAACTCAAGTTTAACGTTCGCATCGCCACCCCGCCCCCCGGTCAGGACTGTCCGCCGGGTGTCGGCTCCAGCTATGTCTTTAACCTTAAGGCGGGTGACATCGTCACCGCCATCGGCCCTTTCGGGGATTTCCACATCAAGCCCACCCAGAAAGAAATGATCTACATCGGCGGTGGCGCCGGCATGGCCCCTCTGCGCGCTCACATCGCCCACCTTTTCGAAAACGAGCAGACCTCCCGCAAAGTCAGCTATTGGTACGGCGCCCGTTCAAAACAGGAAATCTACTATGAGGACTACTTCAAAGCCCTCGCCGACAAGTGCCACAACTTCGAATTTCACTTGGCGCTCTCCGATCCTTTGGACGAGGACCAGTGGACCGGGCACACCGGCTTCATTCATGAAATTGTCCTGATACATTACCTCGAAAACCATCCGAATCCCAATGCCGTTGAATATTATCTTTGCGGCCCGCCCATGATGATTCGAGCCTGCACCAAAATGCTTGCCTCGCTCGGCGTCACGTCAGACCAAATCGCCTTCGACGAGTTTTAAAACCGTTAACAACCCTGAGCCCCTTTTCCAACCACCTCTATGAAAGACAAAAAAATCGGATTCGTCGGCCTCGGTCGCATGGGTAGCAACATGGCACGTTGCCTTAAAGACAAGGGCTACAACGTGGCCGTTGTGTTTGATATCAAACAAAGCATCGCGGACGAGCTGGCTGCTGAGCTCGGCGCCACCGCCTATGCACAACTGGCCGAAGTGACCGCCAACGCGGATATCATCCTGACGGTCGTGAGCGACGATCAGGCGATGGATGCTATTTTCTTTGGCAAGGACAACCTCTTTGCCGGAGCCGAAGGCCGCGTCTTTATTAACTGCGCGACCCTCACTCCCGCCCTCCATGGCAAGCTCGAAGACGCGTCTCAAAATATCGGCGCACAGTGCCTGGAAGCCTGCATGGCTTCCAGCATTCCACAGGCCCGCAACGGCGAACTCTTCCTCATGATCGGGGGCAGCGAAGCCCTCTTCAACAAAACCAAGACCCTGCTCGACGACATGAGCCAAGCACTCTATTATGTCGGATCCGCCGGCAAGGCGTCGGAGGTAAAAGCACTCGTCAACATGGTGATGAACATCAATACCGCCGCCCTGGCCGAAGGACTTGGGATCGGCGAAGCGCTCGGCCTCGACTTGGAGATGCTGTGCGAGGTATTCAGCCAGACCGGTGCCAGCTCCCGCGTTCTGGAAACCGACGCGGAGGACATGATCCAGCGTGATCATGACTGCTTCTTCTCGACCGAACACGCGGCCAAGGATTCGGGTATCGCCCTCACACTGGCCGCTGAGCAAAGTATCCAAGCCCCCTTGGCCCAAGCCACCTTCGACCAGTACACCAAGCTCACCAAAATGGGATTGGGCGAACTCGATAAATCCGGGATTGCCGAACTCACCTTTAAGGGCAGGGCAAGCCCGTAAGCTTCGACTCTGGAAACCCACGCCTAACCGCAAACGTTTCAAACTTTGCGAAGACCCCGGCGCTAAGACCGACAGGCTGTTAGGGACAAAATAGCGCATGTTTTTGCCGATTTGTCCCGGTTGTACGTTTGATAGTCGAGAAGGGTGTTGTGGGAGAAAAAGTTTAAGTATTTTATAAACAAAGACTTAAACATGTTTTTTTAGTTGGTAAAATCGTTTTGGAGTGGAACAGCTTATGCATGTGTAAGGAAACATTAATGTGGATTTTAACAGTTTTACCGAAAAATCGGCTTTTGCGGTTCAGGAAGCGCAAAACCTTGCGAGGAGTCATGGGCAGCAGGAAA
>JBKGYB010000106.1:0-7015 GCA_046546295.1 Opitutales bacterium
TATGCCAGGATTCCACTGTTCACCCCTCCACTACTCCACCTGCAGCCCCTGATTATCGACTGTCAGGCGAAACAATCGGCACTCCACGCCATTGTTCTCATAAACAGCCTGCATGGCATTGCCCGCCTCGCCGGCGCAAGCGGAATCCGACAGGCAGAGCACGGAAGACCCGCTTCCACTCAACCAGCCGGCATACGCGCCCGCTTCACAGCCCGCCGCAATGCTCTCCGGTGCAAAAGGGTTAAGTTTTTCGCGGTATGGCTCATGCAGGCGGTCGTCCACGGCGCCACGCAGGCGGGAAAAATCACCGGCCGCGAGCGCGGCCACAAGAAAAGCAAGGCTATTGGCACTCCGTACCGCGTCTTTGAACGGAAGTTCTTCGGGCAGCACCAGCCGGGCGTCCTCGGTCAGCACCTCGTAGTCCGGGGAGGCGACAAGCGCGACCAGCGATTCGGGCAGCTCAAAGCGAATGTGGGACCTGTATTCCGAGGTCTCCGGATCGGTTCGCGCAATGCAAAATCCCCCCGACAGCGTAGCACACGCATTGTCCGGCGCATTGTCCAAAGCAGTGGTCAGCCGAATCAAATCTTCGGTGTCCAGGGGCGAACCGGCCAATGCGTTCAACCCGGCCAACACGCCCGCACGCACGGTAGCGCTCGATCCGAGGCCCCGGGCGGATGGGACGGCGCCCCAAATTTCACAGTCAAACCCGGGATGCGGACGCCCCGAATGGGCCGCAAACGCGTTTGCCGCCGCCGCCACCATTGCTTCCGTGCCCTCGCATGCCGTCTCGCCGACGCTTTGTATCCGCGCATCCGAACGCGGGGTGATCCGGATGAAATTATACAGCGCAAGCGCAATCCCGAGGGTATCGAACCCCGGGCCACAATTCGATGTGCTGGCAGGGGCACGGACAAGTACTGAATTTTCAGGCATAAAACAGAGGCATTTTAACGGTTACGGCGCATGGCGCGTTCCGCCTCGCGTTCCATGTCTTTCTTTTTCATGACTTCACGCTTGTCGAAGCGCTTTTTACCGGTACAGAGCGCAATCTCGATCTTAATCAATCCGTGCCTGATAAACAGTCGAAGCGGTACGACCGTCTTCCCGCCCGCTTCCACCTCGCCGGCCAACTTCTTGATCTCACGCCGGCGCAGGAGCAACTTGCGCTTGCGCCGGGGCGGATGATTTTGCAGGTTCCCGAATTTGTATTCGCCCACGTGCGCGTTATAGAGCCAGACTTCCCCCTTCTCAATACGACAGAACGCTTCCCCGATTTGAGCATTTCCCGCCCGGATCGCTTTCACTTCCGTCCCTTGCAGCGCAATTCCGGCTTCAAAGGTTTCCCCGACAAAATAATTGAAGGACGCCTTTTTATTGCGGATTTCCCGAAATCGCTCGGAGGATTGCTTTTTTTTCGCACACACGACTGCATTACCCCTTTTTTACAGCCCGGCGTACGCCCAACGGCGGCTCAATCAGGCCTCGTCGCTCTCGTCCAACTGGTAGGTGATCTTGCCTTCAATCACTTCACGAAGGGCAAGATCCTCCGCGGACAGCCGTTCGAGCGACTCCACCAAAGGCTTGTAGCCGCTTTTTAATTGCTTGGCGCGGCGCGACACCACGTTGATCAGGATCATCGGGTCCGTGATGACCTTTCGGGCTTGTTCTAAATAGTCGTCTCTCAAAATATAACTCCGCTTGGGTTTTTGTGGAAAAACGCAGAATCATGAAGGGGTTCCTGCTTTTTGCAATAAAAAAGACTATGCGAACCACAGAAAAAATTTCCCGGGAAAAAAACTTTGAGTTGCCCATTCGGCCCGCTTTGTGCTAAGTGAATACTGTCAATGCAAATGCATTTGCACCAAATGGCTGGCTACTCGAACCCGGATCAACTCAAACATCAACCAACAACATCATGACCAAGAAAGTTTCTGTCAAGAAAACCGCTTCCAAAAAAACACCCGTTAAAAAGAGCGCTGCAAAGAAAAAGACCGCAAAAAAAGCAGCATCTTCAACGGGGTCCGTGAAGAAGAAGGCGACAAAGAAAACAACGACTGGCTCGACGCGATCTGCCCCGTCGCCCCAAGCAACGAAAACGACCGTAATCGCCCGCGTTGACGCGGGGTTCGGGAACGGCCTCTACGTTCGGGGCGATGGCGCCGAGCTCAATTGGGATCAGGGCATCCTCATGCGCAATATTTCCCCATACGAGTGGCGCTTTGAGACCACGCAGGCAAACACCGGCATGATCTTCAAATTCCTTATCAATGACGATGTCTGGGCGGAAGGCGAAAACCTGAGTGTCGCCGCGGGCGGCACATCCGTCAGCTCGCCGACCTTTCATTGGGATTGATCGGCATCGCGGGTCATTGCATCCAGCCGCTGCTTCAACTCGTTCGCGGCATCGCGCAGGTCCATGCCGCGCAGTGCTTCATCCATTTCCACCTGCTCAGCTTGTACGGATATCCGGCTGAAGGGAAGCGGGAGATAAAAACGGTCCCAACTGCGCAGTCGCCAGGCGCGGCTGAAATTAAAGGAGAGCAACACCACGGGAGCCCCCGTTTTCAAAGCGACCGCCACGGCGCCTGTTTTCATCTCGTATATCGGTCCGCGCGAACCGTCCGGTGTAACGCCGACCACGCGCTTGGCCCGGGATTCCTGGATTAATTCCCGCAAGGCCCGCGCTCCCCGCTTGTAGTGCGATCCCCGGACCGCACGTATTCCCAGCCGCTGCATGAACGCGCTCAACCAAGCGCCGTCTCCACTTGCGCTGATCAAGACAACCAATTCCCTGTCCTTAAAGTATCTCCGATAAAATTCCGGCGATACGAACAAGCGGTTGTGCCACAGTATGACAACCGCCGATTCCGGGGGGCTGTCCATAAGCGCATCCACATCCCGCCCCCACTCAAAACGAAGCGTGCGCGTCCACAGGCGCATGAGCCCGGCCAGGAGCCCGACGGCAAGCCGCTGATGCCAGGCCAGCTCATGGACGGCCAAAGCGTCGCCTCCCTCGCGATCCTTTGCGCCGGACCCATTCTGTCTTTGCGTATCGTCCATCAATCCCGACGCTGCCCGATTTTCACAGCTTGGCAATATCGGAACAAGACCCGCCCTGAGCCTGCCGAACGGGAGCGCAGCGCGACGTTCGGCTGTACTATCGGAGTCAACCCGCTTCCTGAAAGTTGCGGATTGTAGCGACTGGCTTTATGCCAGGATTGTTGCGATTTAACCGGCCCTGCGGTTGCGAATCGCGGACTCCGTCCCATAGGGCGACCCTCCGGGCAGAAAACCCTGCGTGCTGAAAGCGGACCAGAAATTGTGTGCCGCAAAGGGCAAAAGACCGAACGGAACCTTCGAAACGCCCGCCCGGACTTCGTTCCGGTCATCCGGGAAATATCCGATCCAGCCGTGATGAACCGTCTCCATAAACGAATAAAACCGATAGCAGCGGGGTCGTCGCAAGGGCCATGCATGCCGCAATTAAAAATGAACTTCGCCGCCCAAGCGGGAAAAATTCTATAAAAACCATGACGCGCAGACTCCCACACTCGAACACAGACTGCAAACAAAATCACTCTTCATCCCGCGAGTGCTCCGGCTTACCCCGCATGCCTGCGGCCACAGCCAAATTTTCCAACTCCGGCTGTATACAGGAAACCACGAAAGGAAGCCGCTTGCGTCCCCTGGCCTTTTGCACCCCCTCAAGCTGATCTCGAACAAACGCAACAGAGCCAAACACGATTCCTTCCGTAAAATAACGAATTTTGCACCCAAAGCGTACAGGAAGCGGTATTTGCCCTTTCCCGCTCTTCAACACACGGTCGGCCAAATCTTCCGGAAGACTTGCACCGGACTTCACCGGAGCGGATCCTTTTCCGAAAAGCAGCATGCGATACTCCTCCAAAGCCCTCGCCTCCGGCAACCCGAACAGGGAAGCAATGCCGGCCCGGGCCGGTGGAGAACCGGCGAGCGCCTCAGCGTACCCACAAAAGCGGTATTTTTTCGGATCCTCCGCCAAGCCCGCCCGCACGGAATTCAAGTCGATATAAGCCGCTACTGTTTCCAGCGCATACCTTTCGGATTCAACCACAACACTTTTAAAACGGTCCGCCCAAAGCGGGCCGAAGCGCTTATGGACAGCATTGAACCAAGTGGAAAAGCGCTGTTTCAGCGTCTTCATAAACTCCGAAACATCGTGCATTCGTTTTAACAAGCGAGCGCGGATTGCTTCCGCCTCCTCGCCGCCCGCCTTCAGCTTCGCCGCCAGAACACGGATAGAGGCCTGCTGATGCTTCGTCGGCTGCGGATAGAGGCGCTGGTAGCGCCGCATAAGCTCCGCATCCGACAGTTCCCCCGCCTCCGGCACGCGAATCAAAACATGGAAGTGGTTCCCCATCTCCGAGTGGGTAACGACTTCGACCCCCGAAAAATCCGCCACCTGCCAAATCATGCAACGCAGCATCTCTTTTTCCCGATCACCGAACAAATGCTCCCCGTTCACGGTGCGGGACATACAATGATAAGAAGCCTCTCGGCCGGAGATCTTTAAGCGACGCATTCTCATAAGTTCCAACACCAAAATTGAATTCATAACAAAGGCAATCAAATAAACAGGGACACACCCGTTATAGAGCAGATAATAGATAAACTTATCTACATTCTACGAATTACGTATAGTAAATGGGGACACACCCGTTTCTTGAGTTATTGGGACTTGATCTAATCCGCTGTATGCTTGTATTTGCGAGACTCATGCCTGCTCTTTTTTTGTTTATGCTCTTTGCCTGCCTCGCAGCAGGTTTGCCGACACTCTCTTTATCCGCTCAATCCGAAAATGAACTTCGGGAGCTTGAGCCCGTTCTGGTGGAGGCAACGAGAACCGAAATACCGATTCAAGAAGCGCCTGCGGCGATCGGTTCCGTCGGGCAGGAAGCCGTCCAGCGCGGCAAACAGCAAATAGCTATCGATGAAGCCCTCAAAAATGTCCCGGGAGTCTTTATTCTGAACCGCTATAATTTCGCACAGGACACACGCATCTCCGTGCGCGGTTTCGGGGCACAAGCGGACTTCGGGATTCGCGGCATCAAGCTTATGGTGGACGGCATTCCCGCGACCACAGCGGACGGACAGGGGGGCGTGGACGGCATTGACTTCGGCTCGGCGGAAAGCATCGAAGTGCTGCGTGGTCCGGCCGCCGCACTCTATGGCACGGCTTCAGGCGGCGTCATCCGCATGGAAAGCGAATCCGGCCCCTCCGAACCTTTTGCCGAAACACGCTACGCCGCAGGCGAGCACGGTTTCCAAAACGTTCAAACCAAAGCGGGCGGCGAAATGGACCAATTAAACTATATGGTCAGTGCTTCCCGTCTGGACTTCGCCGGCTACCGCAATCACAGCAGAACCGAAAGCCTGAAATTCAATGGTAAGTTCACCTACGCCTTTGATGAGGCCAACCGTTTGACCGCGATCCTCAATGTCGTGGACATTCCCGTCCAAGACGACCCGGGCGGCCTGACCCGGCTGGAAAAAGAGTCCGACCGCAGGCAGGCGCGCGCCCGCAACCTGCAATTCGACGGCGGCGAAAAAGTGCAGCAACAAAAACTCGGTTTCATCCACCACTACGAACCCAGCCCGGAACATGCGTTCCAAATTCGCAACTATTATGTGCACAGGGATTTCTCAAACAAACTGCCCTTCCCTTCCGGCGGACAGGTTGCCTTTGAGCGCCATTTTTTCGGCGGTGGCGCAAAATACAGTTACACCCTGCCGCGCAACCGCTTGACGCTCGGTTTCGATGTCGACCGCCAGGAGGATGCGCGGAAAAATTTCGACAACCTGAATGGAACGCGCGGCCCACTGGACCTCGACCAGGACGAACAGGTCACGAGTCTGGGAATCTACGCGCAAAATGAATACGAGCTGTTTGAAGACCTGTCCCTGACCGGAGCCATTCGCTACGACCGGGTCGAATTCGAGGTCGAGGACCAATTTCTCAGTGACGGCGATGACTCCGGCGCTATCCGATTTACCGAAACCAGCCCCTTCCTCGGCCTCAGTTGGGAGGCCTTTAACAACCTGCGGTTGTATGCCAATTACGCCACATCATTTGAAACACCGACGACCACGGAGTTCGACAACCCGAACGGCGGCGGCTTCAACCAGGACCTCGAATCCCAGCAGGCGACCAGCTACGAGATCGGGGCAAAGGGCGACTTTGTAAATGCGCCTTGGCCCGCCCGGTTTAAGCTCGCGCTGTTCACCATGGATATTGAGGACGCCTTGACCCCGTTTCAATTACAGAATTTCCCGGGCCGCGAATTTTTCCGCAATGCGGGGGAAAGCAGACGCGACGGACTGGAAGCGGCCCTCACCCTGCGGCCCGTCGAATCGTTCAGCGCCACATTTTCGTACACGTATTCCGATTTTGAATTCGAAAATTTTGAAACACCCTCCGGCAATTTGAAGGGCAATCAACTTCCCGGCATTCCCCGAAACTTCGGCAACATCGAATTAAGCTACACCCCTCCCGGCGGCTGGTTTGTAACGTGGAACACACGCTATACGGGCTCGATGTATGCCGATGACGGCAATGCGACAAAAGTGGACGCTTACACTGTATCCGATCTACGGATGGGCCTGGAGCGCACATTCGGCTCCTGGACCGTATCGCCCTTTCTCGGATTAAACAATGTATTCGACAAGGAATACGATGCCAACATACGGATCAATGCATTCGGCGGACGCTTCTTCGAACCGGCTCCCGAACGCAACCTGTACGGCGGCCTGGTCGTACGATACACTTGGGAAAACTGACCCTGCCCGGTATTTGCCGCTGACGAATTCATTGTCCGGGAATTGCCATCCTCCAAGAAAATTCGGAGTCAGGGCGTCTCGCCCTGATGCGTTTGCCTCCCGGTGCGCGTGGCCTCCGATGACAAGGGCGGGACGCCCTTGCCTAGGTCCTGAGCGGGCCTGTCCTGTTTGTGAATCCTGAGCCTGCCCGCCCTGA
>JBKGYB010000107.1:0-7010 GCA_046546295.1 Opitutales bacterium
ATGCGGGAAACGAACCCGGGTTATGTTTTTTTGGCGCGGGGATGAAAAAGCGCGTGCTCGTCTGCCAGGCGCGCGGACTGAACAGCGGTGTAAATCTGCGTGGTCCCGATGTCGGCGTGCCCGAGCATTTCCTGGATGGACCGTAAATCCGCCCCGCCCTCGAGCAAATGCGTGGCAAAGGAATGGCGCAGCAGGTGCGGCTTGACGGTTTTTTTGATGCCTGCGCGTTCGGCGTGTCTGCGGATGAGAACCCAGACCATCTTGCGGGAAATGGCCCGCCCCTGCTGGCTGAGAAACAACTCGCTGCCGGTTTTGCCTTTGATAAAGCGCGGACGCCCGGCGGACAGGTAGTTGCGCACCGCATCGACAGCGGCACGTCCGATGGGGGCAATGCGTTCCTTGCCGCCCTTGCCGAAGACACGGACGTAGCCTTCGTCCAGGTGTATGCCCTGGAGCAACAACTCGCAGAGTTCGGACACCCGCAACCCGCTGCTGTAAAGAAGCTCCAGAATAGCGCGGTCCCGGACCCCGTAGGCGGTATCCGCGGGAGGCGCATTCAGGAGACGCTCCACTTCCTCGGGCGACAATACCTCGGGCAGTTTGCGGGACGGTTTGGGGCCGGCGGCGAGTTCGCTGAAATCGTCCCGGCGACGGTTCTCTTTCACAAGATGCCGGGCAAACATCCGGAGCGCGGAAAGTTTCCGGGCCTGGCTGCTCGGCTCGTATCCCGAACGGTTGATGGAGGCGGCCCATGCTCCCAGGTTATCCGGGTCGACCGCGTCCCACCCTTCCAGGCCTTTTTCCGAGAAAAAAAGAGCGGCCTGTGCGAGGTCGTAACCGTAAGCCAGAAGGGTCTCCCGGGACAGCCCCCGCTCCAGTTCAAGCCATGCCAGGAAATGTTCCACGGGCTCTGCGAAAGCAGGCGGAATTGTCTCGACGGGATCGCTGGCCATGATTCCCTACTGCATGCGCGAAACATGCGTCTTGCAAGCTTCCATCCCATCCTTCATTGGAATTTATGCTAACAACGCCAACCCGCCTCTAACATGGAAACCACAGGACCTGTCAGCGAAAACGCAGCCAAACCCACGGATCTCCGCGGCATTCTCAAATACGTGCCGATGTTTCGCGGGCATGTCTTTGTGATTGCCCTGGACGGGAGTCTGGTGGCGGACGAAGCCGCGCAGAATGTGTTACTGGATATCGCGGTGCTGCGTTCGCTCAACATCAAGGTGGTGCTTGTGCATGGCATCGGTCAACAACTCCGCGCGCTTGCCGAAGAACGGGGCATGCCGATCACGGACCCGCACGGCGAAGGGCCAACGGATGAAACCACCCTGCGCCTTGCGACGGAAACCGCCGCTCTCGTCGGGTTGGACCTGATGCAGGGCCTCACGCGAAACGGTTTGCGCTGTGCGGCGTGCAATGGCGTCCGGGGCAAAGAAGCGGGGATTGTCAAAGGCGTGGACCAGTTGCACAGCGGCACGGTTGATAAATTCGACATCACTTTGTTTCATCGTCTGCTGGACGGACATACGGTGCCGGTTGTTTCACCCATCGCGTTGAATCGTGAGGGCGCTTCCCTGCGCATCAACTCCGATTTGCTGGCCTCAGAACTCGCCTCGCAGTTGAATGCCTCCAAGCTGATATACATGACCACGCAGGACGGCATAACCGTGGATGGAGAGCCGCTGAAAAATCTTCCGGTTGCGGAACTGGAAGCCCTGTTGGAAAAGCGGGAACCGGCCATGCCCGACCGACTATTGAGCAAGGCGCATCATGCGGTGCGGACGGTCCGCAACGGCACGCCCAGGGCGCACATTCTGGACGGACGTATTTCCGGCGCTCTTTTAAACGAAATTTTCGACAAAGTCGGCATAGGGACAATGGTCTACAGCAATGAATACCAGTCCATTCGTCCGGCTGTGAAAGAAGACGCCCACGCGATTTACAATATCACGCGCAGCGGGGTACGGAGTGACAGCCTGCGAAGCCGCTCGCGTGAAGAAATAGCCGAGGACATCGACAACTATCTCGTCTACGAAATAGACGGCAGTCTGGTGGCATGCCTGCGCTTGCGCAGCTACGAAGACGGCGCCGTGGTTGAAATCGGCAGTGTTTACGTACAACCGTTTTATCAGGACAAGGGCGTCGGGCGGCGGATGGTCACCTACGCGTGTGAAGAAGCCAAGCGTCGGGGCGCAAGCCGCGTCTTTGCCATGACAACACAGGCGAAACAGTTTTTCACGAAAATATGCGGTTTCCAGGAAGCCGCGCCCTCCGATCTTCCGGAAGAGCGGAGGACCCAATACGAAAACGAAGGTCGCAACTCGAAAGTCCTGCGGAAAGATCTTTGACCGCAGCAGGTTCTTCCATGGAATTGTACCATACAACCGATACGGAAGGTGTTTCCGAATTAAATCCGGAAACCGGCCGAATGCGGGAAATCCTGGCGCGCCTGGATGAACCGGGGGCCGAAGATCCGGAGCATCCGGACGTCACGCTTGTGCACGACCCGAGCGGTTGGGCGGCTTCCGTATACCCGAGCGGCATCATCACGCTGGAAAATTTTGAAGACGAGGACGAGCCCCCCCGCCACCTTCCCGGAATGTCCCGGCATGAAGCTCTCACCTTATGGACCAAGCTGGCTCGGGGCGAAATCGAAGCGGTCAAGGCCTATCCCTGGCGTTCACCGGAATAAAACCGGCGGTCTCAAGCCAATGCTTCGGACATCACGCCGAACAATTCATGGTTCTTCATAAAGGCGGGCGCCCGCCCTGCGCCGGGGCCGGCGGCAAAGAGTTCCACGCACTCGCCGGTATGGTTGTTTGAAGTCCAGGCCACGGCAGTACGCTCGAGCAGGTCCTCCGCAAAGGCGGCGGTCATTACACTGCTCAAATACTTGGTTCCCTCTGCCAGCGCGCTTTCGATTTCCGCGGCCTGCGAATCGCTTGCCGCAAGGCCCGTGGATTTTTCAAAATCCTTTCGGTTGAAGGCGCCGGCCGACCTGAATTGATGCTCCAGGGCTTCGAAGCTGTCGTTGAAGCGTTCCAGTCGTTCCAGATTCGGGCCGCTTTTCAAGTAGTCCCTGCCCCATCCATTGAGCTGGCACCCGCCGGTGCCATGGTCGGTTGTCACAACAAGCAGTGTATCCGGATGTTGCTCCGCATATTCGCTTGCGAGCGCAATACAGTCATCGAACTCCAGTTGCTCCCTGAGGGTAGCGGCGGCATCGTTGGCATGGGCGGCGTGATCCACCCGCCCGCCTTCAACTTGCAGGACAAAACCATTGTCGGCTCGTTCGAGTCGTTTCAGCGCGGCGCCAAACATTTCCTTCAGCCCCGGCACGCCGGCCAACTCCGGATTGTTTTCCCGGTCCAGCGCATAAGGCAAATGGCTTGCCGCAAACAAGCCGAGCAAAGGACCGTCGCCACCAGCGCCTGCCAGTTCCTCCCTGTTTCGGACCACGTCATAACCGCCGGCCCTGTAGGCCTCGAGATCATGACTTCCTTTTGCATCACCCCTGGGTTCCGACAAAAAATAGCGCTCTCCGCCCCCCAATAAAACATCAACCTCACGCTCCAGATACTGGCGTGCGATTGTGGCTTCATCGTCGCGATCCGCTACGTTAGCGGCAAAAGCAGCCGGCGTGGCGTGGGTTATTCGGCAGGTCGTTACAAGGCCGGTCGCTCGCCCGGCCGCTTTCGCCACGTCATAAATCGTTGGCAACGTCTCCCCTGCGACGCTCATGTTGAGCGTTCCGTTGTTGACGCGTTGCCCGCATCCCCAAGCGCTTCCCGCAGCCGCCGAATCGGTGACCGGTGAATTTGCGGAGGCGGTATCCTGAAGCGCCCGGACCGAATCGCGCCGTTCATAGAGCCGCATCCAGTTCAGCGGTCGCTTCCGCCGGAGCAGGCTCCAATGATGGGCCAGAGACAGCGTGCCGGTCCCCATGCCGTCGACGACAAGAAAAATGATGTTTTTCGCCCGGTCCGAAGCGCCGCTCCCATTGCCTGTTTTTTTTGAGGAGCCCGCATGAATGGCAGGCCCGGCGAGAAAGGAAGCCGCGCCTGCCGTACCGGCCTGTTTAATAAAACGCCGTCTGGAAAGTGAGGGGTTGCGAGACATGAAACAGCGGAATATTCAGAAAACCGGGCGAAAGGAAAGCATCAAAATAAAAGCCACTGCCGACCACCGGTCTCCGGCGCAGTCGGTCTCTCCCGCCTCTGGCCTCTACATCTATCACGGTAGAAAGTCGCTCCCTACGAAAACCGGGTATTATTGGGCGGGGAATTCTCAATGTTGCGCAAAATGTCAGTCCTTTTCCGCGGGCGGCCCGGTGGCATACCATTCTTTTATCGTGTCGCGCAATTCGTCGACTGTATTCACGGCTTCAAAATCAAGCGCGGCCGAGTTGATACAATAACGAAGGCCAGTGGGGTCCGGGCCGTCTTCAAAAACGTGGCCCTGATGAGAGCCACACACCGCGCAGTGCACTTCGGTACGAACCATGCCGAGACTCTTGTCGCGCTTTTCGGCCAGGATGCGGGAATCCAGCGGCCGGGTAAAACTCGGCCATCCGGTGCCGGAATTGAATTTATGGGTGCTGCTGAAGAGCGGAGCGCCGCAGCCCACACAGCGATACAGGCCGGTTGCCTTCCGGTCATAGTAGGCATTGTCAAAGGCGGGCTCCGTGCCTTCACGGCGGGTCACACGATACTGGCTATCGCTCAGGCGCTCCCGCCACTCGGCCTCACTGCGTTGCACAGGGTAGCCCTCGCCGCTTGTGTCGAGCTGTTCGGGCAAGGAAAGCCCGGAAGCGAATTCGTGCAGAGGCGGCCCGGCAGGCTCGGCAGGCTCGGCGGATTCGTCATTTCGTTCGGACATAAGAAGTGTCGTTCCCAGTAACGCCACCACTCCGAAAAGAACAAGAGCAATGGTTTTTTGAAGCAGGGTTGAGGTTGAGTCAGGCATCGGCAAGGACGGGAACGGCACTACACTTAGCCCGAACCCGCCCCATTTGCAACCGGCGGCGACTGTTTTTTCTTTCAATTCCAGCAGGCTGTCGGAGTCCGCCAAGTCCCTGGCGCAACGATCCTGGCCTCCGGCGCAGAGGGGCCTAGGCCCCGTCGGCATAAACCCGGGATCACAACCGCCTCATTTCGGAGTGACCGGCTTGATGTGCAGGTCACGGAGTTGTTTTTCCGTCACCGTCCCGGGACTACCCGTCATCATTTCCTGCCCCTTCTGGTTTTTCGGGAAGGCAATGACATCGCGAATGCTCGATTTGCCCGTGAGAATCGCCACCATCCTGTCGAGCCCGAACGCAATGCCGCCATGGGGGGGCGCGCCGAATTCGAAAGCTTTCAACATGTAGCCAAAACGGCTTTCGACGACATCGGGCGGTATTTTCAATACCTCTTCGAATACTTTCTTCTGCAAGGCCGGCTGGTGAATACGAATGCTGCCGCCACCAAGTTCGACACCATTCAGCACCAAATCGTAATGCTGCCCGCGCACCGCTTTGGGATCGCTGTCGAGAAGCGGAATGTCCTCATCCACCGGTGCGGTGAACGGATGATGGGAAGCCACAAAACGACCGGCCTCTTCATCGTAGGCCATAAGCGGAAACTCTTCCACCCACAGGAAATTATAGGTTTTCGGGTCACGGCAAAGCTTTTCGCGTTTTTCAAGCAGCACCGCCGCTTCCAGTCGGATGCGGCCGAGGATCGTGCAGGCCTGCTCCCACTCGGTGGCCGCGAAAAAAACAATGTCGCCGTCTTCTACCTGCAATGCTTCACGCAGCGCGGATTGCTCCCCTTCCGAAAGGAATTTCAAAATCGGCGACTTCCACGCGCCGTTCTCGCACTTGATAAAGGCCAGGCCCTTCGCCCCGAAGGATTTCGCGCTTTCTTCCAGCTCGCGAAGTTCGCCCTGTGTAATATCGGCGAGCCCCTTGGCATTGATCGCCTTCACCGCACCGCCGCTTTCCAGCGCGCTTGAAAACACCTTGAAGCCGGAATTTTTGAAAATTTCAGCGCAATCGCGCAGCTCCATGCCAAACCGTGTGTCCGGCTTATCGACGCCGAAGCGGTTCATCGCGCTGTGATAACTCAGCCGCGGGAACGGCGCCTCAAGTTCGACGTCGAGCACGTCGCGCCAGATGGCTTGCATCAAGCCTTCGATCAGCGCGTACATTTCCTCCCGGTCAACGAACGACATTTCAATGTCGAGTTGTGTAAACTCCGGCTGGCGGTCCGCCCGGTTGTCTTCGTCGCGAAAACAACGCGCCATCTGGTAGTAGCGTTCAACCCCGGCAACCATGAGCATTTGCTTGTATTGTTGGGGCGATTGCGGAAGCGCGTAAAACAATCCCGGGTTGATTCGGCTCGGCGCCAGAAACTCACGGGCCCCTTCCGGCGTGCTCTTAAAGAGGATCGGCGTCTCAACTTCGAGGAAGGAGGCAGCATCCATGTACTTGTGGATGGCACGCGTGGTTGCATGGCGGGCCTTGAGCATGGATGCGTTGGCCGCCCGGCGAAGGTCCAGATAGCGGTAGGTCATCCGTAAATCTTCGCCTACCTTCGCGGCCGAGTCGTCCATCGGAAACGGCGGGGTCCGGGAGACGTTGAGCACTTCGAGCACGGACGCGTCCACTTCAATCGTACCGGTGGCAAGCTTCGGGTTGACCGTATCGCCGGGTCGCTCCCTTACACGCCCCTGTATGGAAAGCACGGACTCCGGTTTCACCGAACCAAATTGCTCCTTCAGTGATTCGTTTGCCGGGTCCAGCACGACCTGGGTCAACCCCTCGCGATCCCTTAGATCGACGAAGAGAATGCCCCCGTGGTCGCGGACCGAATCCACCCAGCCGCAGAGTGTTACCGTTGAACCGGCGTCTTCCTTGCCGAGTTGTGCGCAGTGATGTGATCGCTTCATGAGAAAACCACGGAGAAAAACAGCTTTCGGCCGGGGAACAAGGATTAAAACAAAGCCGGACGAAGATTCCT
>JBKGYB010000108.1:0-6985 GCA_046546295.1 Opitutales bacterium
CGTCCGGCTCTTCGGCTTACGAGAACGGGCGACGAGAACGGTTGACGCGTTTTACAAGCGCTACCCAAACTCTTTCCTCGTGATCCGCTCTCGTCGCCCGCTCTCGTCGACCGTCGCCCGGTTTCCGTAGCTCAAGACTCCCCCGAAAACCCGAAGATGGTGTCACGCTAACGTCACAGGGGTAAGGAGTCCTGAGTCTGAAGCGGTAATTATGCGGTTGGTGATTCCGGATGCGCTTTCTGCGCCCGGTTAAAGGCGGAGACAAGAGCCCGCAAGCCGGCCAGTTCAATGTTCGGATCAATGCCGCATCCGTGGAAAACATCCCCCGTCTCGTGTTTGATCTGGATATAGGCAGCGGCCTTTGTCTTTGAACCCCCGCCGATCGAGTGCTGGCGGTAGTCCAGCAGGTTGAAGTCCTTCCAGCCTTTCTGCTGGAGAGCTTCCACGAAAGCGCTGATGGGGCCGTTGCCGGCGCCGGCCACCTGCATGCGCTCGCCCTTATGACTGACTTCGGCTTCGACGCGCACTTCTCCTGTTTTGGAAAAGTCCTCGCGCTCAATCGAAATCAGCTCGAGGGGCGTGGCAAGGTTGACGTATTCGCGCTCGAAGAGGGCGTAAATTTCGTCGGTCCTGAGTTCCCGGCTGTCTTTGTCCGCCACTTCGTTGACGACCAGCCCGACTTCGGGCGCCATTGCGGGAGGCAGTTCGAGCCCGTAATCCCGCGACAGCAAGTACGCGACCCCGCCTTTTCCGCTCTGGCTGTTGATGCGAATAATCGCTTCGTAGTCGCGCCCGATATCACGGGGGTCGATTAAAAGATAGGGCACTTGCCAGAGTTCGCCGGGAGCCGCCTCATCTTTGCGAAGGTCCAT
Source organism: Opitutales bacterium (assembly GCA_046546295.1). GTDB lineage: Bacteria > Verrucomicrobiota > Verrucomicrobiia > Opitutales > Coraliomargaritaceae > JBKGYB01. The sequence continues at coordinate 873 of JBKGYB010000108.1, forward strand.
GCCCTTTTTAATGGCGTCCTGATGGGAGCCGGAAAACGCAGTGAAAACCAGGTCGCCGGCGTAGGGCTGGCGTTCGGGCACCTTCATGCGGGTGACGCGCTCGTAGACCGAGCGAATATGGGGGAGGTCGTTGAAATCCAGCCCCGGATCCACGCCCTGGCTGTACATGTTGAGCGCCACCGTCACGATATCCAGGTTGCCGGTGCGCTCCCCGTTTCCGAAAAGCGTCCCTTCCACGCGGTCGGCCCCAGCCATCAAGCCCAGTTCGGTGGCCGCCACGCCGGTGCCCTGGTCGTTGTGGGTGTGGAGACTGATGATGGCTTTGTTGCGTTCACGCAGGTTGCGGCAGAACCACTCAATCTGGTCGGCATGTACGTTGGGCGTTGCCATCTCCACGGTGGCGGGGAGATTGAGGATGATTTTCTTCTCCTCCGTCGGCTCCCAGACATCCATGACGGACTGGCAGATATCGAGAGCAAAGTCCAATTCGGTATCCGAAAAACTCTCGGGCGAATATTGCAGGCGCACATGGGTGTCCGGAATGGTGTCGACGAGTTTCCGGACCAGGGAGACCCCGTCCACGGCGAGCTGCTTGATTTCCGCTTTGCCCTTGTTGAAGGTTACGCGGCGTTGGAGCGGGGAGGTGGAGTTGTAGAGGTGGACGATCGCGTTGGGCACCCCTTCAAGGCTTTCAAACGTGCGCCGGATCAGGGATTCCCGCGCCTGGACGAGCACTTGGAGGGTGACATCTTCCGGAATGCGGTTTTCATCCACAAGGCGGCGGATCAATCGGAACTCGGTGTCACTGGCAGAGGGAAACCCGACTTCAATTTCCTTGAAACCGATCGCCGTCAGCAGTTCGAAGAATTCCACCTTTTCGTCGACGTTCATCGGGACGGGAAGCGCCTGGTTGCCGTCACGGAGATCGACGCTCGCCCATATCGGGGGTGATTCGATCCGCTGGTCCGGCCATTTGCGGTCCGGAAGATCGATGCGTGGGAACGGCTTGTATTTGGTGATGGGGGCTTTTTGCATGGTCGTCTCCTTTCAAATTACGAAAGCGCGGCACGGGAATCAGGAAAAAGGATCACGGCAAAGATACACGATTGTACGTTGAATAGCAAATGGCGCTGCAATGCCGGATGATGCCACCCTTCGTTCGGTCGCTTAATTGAAGGGGTTGAAGTCGCGTTTTTTTTCGACTTCAACCCCGCCTTCTTTTTGCGTGGTGGTCGTGCAACCGCCGGCTGCAAAAAGCGCAAGCAGAAGGCCGATCAGGGAAAGGAGAATTGCGCGGGACAGGTGTTTCAACGGGTTCATTGGCGTGGTCTTTTTTTTTGTATAGGAGAGGTTTTTCGATATGTTGAATTCAAGCATCAGTAGCCTGTCGAACTAAGTCGGTGAGTTAAGCCCGATGGATTTTCAGGTTGAAGGATCGGGTTCCGTGAGGGCCGTCTTGGCTTGTGTGTCATAGAGGCTTTTGTAGAGCGGGTTGGTCTTGTGAAGTTCCTTGTGGGCGCCACTGGCCACGATGCGGCCGGCGTCGAAGACAAAGATGCGGTCGGCGTGTTGTATGGTGCTGAAACGGTGGGCGATTATAAGCACGGTCCGTCCTTTTGCAAGCGCTTCGAGGGCCGATTGAATGTGCTGTTCGCTTGTTGCGTCGAGGGCGGCGGTCGGTTCATCCAGAATAATGATGGGAGCATCCTTAAGAAATGCGCGGGCGATTGCGATGCGCTGCCGCTGGCCGCCCGAGAGCCGGGAGCCGCGCTCGCCGACGCGTGTTTCATACCCGTCCTCGAAATTTTCGATGAAAACATCGGCGTGCGCCATGCGGGCGGCTTCGCGGATTTCCTGAAGCCCGGCTTCCGGTCTGCCCAGCCGGATATTATTGGCGATGGTGTCGCCAAACAGCACCGTCTCCTGGGAGACCAGCGCGACTTGGGCGCGAAGATCGGCTTTGCGGACATCCCGCAGGTCCACGCCATCAATGCGGACCGTTCCCTCGATGGGGTCATAGAAGCGCGGGACGAGATTTGCGAAGGTTGTTTTTCCCGCGCCGCTTGGTCCCACCAAAGCGACGGCCTCGCCCGGGGCGATGTTTACGTTTATGGATTTGAGGACGATTTCCTCGGAGTAGCTGAAAGAGACGTTGTCGAAACGGATCTCGCCGCGGGCTTTTTCAAAGGGAACGGGCCGGGCGGGCTCGGGCACGAAGTCCGGCGCGTGCAGGATGTATTCCAGGCGGTTGAGGGAAGCCTCGGCTTTTCGGATGGTGTTGGAAACCGTTCCCAGTTTTTTGATCGGCTGGTAGCACATGTAAAGCGCCGTTAAAATGGAAGCGAGGACTTCCGGCGGGACATCCTTTTGAATGGCGACATACAGCGCAAGGACGATTGCGAGGGAAGAGACCAGCTCAATCAGGGGGGAGAGGGCCTTCTGGTATTTGACGGTTTTGAGGGCGTACCGGAAGAAAGTCCGACAGGCCTCGGAAAAACGGTTGCACTCACGGTCTTCAAGGTTGTAGGCCCGTATTTCGCGCAGGGAGGCGAGGTTTTCGTTCAGTACGGCGGTGACTGTTCCGGCTTCTTTTTGTGTGCGCGTGGCCTTCGACAGCACCCGGGCGCCGATCAGTTTTATGGGCAGCACGCAAGCGGGCACGGAGGCCAGCGCGATGAGCATGAAGATGGTTTCGCTCTGCTCAATGGACAGGTAGACAAGGAAGGCGATCGCGCTGAGCAGGGTCGCGGGTTCTTTTACGAGACTGTTGACGACTCGGATGAGAGCTTCCCGAAGCTGGCTGGTGTCTCCCATCACCCGGCTCATAAGATCGCCCGAGGTATTACGCTGAAAGAATCCGAGCGGCAGTTCCTGGAGCTTCCGGAAAATCAGCAGGCGGAGGCTTTCCAGGACATGCATGCCGGCGTAGGACATGAAGTAGGAGTTGAAAAAGGTCCCAAGGGCGCGCAGGGAAAATACAAGAGGCACGACCAGAAGGGTGAGAACAAGCGCCACCCCTTCCGGACCCTTGTCGGCCGTGACGAAGGGCACCATGAATTTGATGACGAATGGCAGACCCGCCCCGGATGCGCCTGCTGCAATGAGGCCTGCGCCAAGTCCAGCCGCGAATTGAAGGCGGACGGGCTTGAGGTATTTAAAGTAGCGGCCGAAGCGTTTCAGATACATAATCGAAGACTGAGAAAAAACGGGCGCGGATTACAGAAAAAAGTCAGCGATGACCTCGACCACACGTTCGATCATCCCCGTAGTGAGGTCCGGATAGATGGGCAGGGCCAGGCTCGTGGCGGCTGCCTGTTCGGCAACGGGGAATTCGCCTCGCCGGTAGCCGAGAAGCCGGAAACATTCCTGTTCGTGAAGCGCGAGCGGGTAGTAGATTTCGCAGCCGATGGCATTGGTTTTGAGATGCTGCATGAGCGCGTCCCGGCGTTGCGTGCGGATTACGAATTGATTGTACACATGGGTGTTTTCGTTGCGTTCCGTTGGGAGGACGAGCCCGCCGTCGAATTCGCCCGTTGCAAGCGCTCCGGGCTCATAAACCAAGCCGGCTTCGCCCAAGAGCCGCCGGTAGAGGGCTGCATTGTCCCGGCGGGCCCGGCGCCAGTTGTCAAGGTGAGGAAGCTTTACGTTGAGCACTGCCGCCTGCAGGGCGTCAAGGCGGAAGTTGCCTCCGATTCTCGGGTGGTGGTATTTTGGCTCCATGCCATGGTTGCGCAGTTGTCGCGCGATACCGGCATAGGCGCCGTCGTCTGTGACGAGCATTCCCCCGTCCCCGAAGCAGCCAAGATTTTTAGTGGGGAAGAAGGAAAAGCACCCCATTTGCCCGGCGGCGCCGGCCGCCTGGTTGTTGCCGCGGGCGCCGAGCGCCTGGGCGGCATCTTCGATCACGAGAAGGTCGTGTTCCCGGGCGATGTTGTTGATAGCCGGCATGTCCGCCATTTGTCCGAAAAGATGCACGGGCAGGAGGGCGCGTGTCTTTTCCGTAAGCGCTTCTTCGATCCGGGCGGGATCGATATTGAAAGTATCGGGATCGATATCGACGAAGACCGGCCGGGCGCCCAGGCGGGCAATGGACCCGGCGGTGCTGAAAAAGCTGTAGGGCGAGGTGACGACTTCATCCCCTTCCCCGATGCCGAGGGCCATCATGGCGACCAGCAAGGCGTCCGTCCCGGAAGACAAGCCGACGGCGTGTTCGACGCCGCAGTAGTCGGCGATGGCCGCCTCGCAGGATTCCACCTCGGGCCCCAGAATGAAGGCCTGCGAGGACGCGACCCGGATGAGGGCGGCGTCCAGCTCATCTTTGAGCGCCTGATACTGCGGTTTTAAATCGAGCAGAGGGACGGTGATGGAGGGACTTTGGACCATGAAAAGCATTCATGAGGGGTTCGAGTATAAATGACAATAATGCATTTCATTGAAAGAGCAGTGCCGGCCGGCCCGATTTTCAATTGCCATTTTGCGGGAAGCCCGCATCGTGCCGTGCTTTCTCATGACGGATCCAACTGACAACCAGGACACTTCGCACGACCTCCGCAAGGTGCGTCTGCAAAAACTCGAGCAACTTCGCGAAGCCGGGCGTGACCCGTTTCGGGAGAATTGTGCGCAAAGCCATACTTCGGAGGAAGCGAAACAAGCCTATCTGGAGGGGAAGGAGGATGTCGAACAGCCACGGGTCGCCGTGGCCGGGCGCATTACCGTGTTCCGCCTGATGGGGAAAGCGAGTTTTATCAAGCTTCTCGACCGGGACGGACTGATACAATGCTACGTCACCCGGGATGAGCTTCCGGAAGGGGAGTACAACAATTACTTCAAGAAACTGGACATCGGCGATATTATCGGCGTCGAAGGACGTCTTTTTAAAACAAAAACCGGTGAAATTACGGTTCGGGCGGACAAATACACGCTGGCCGCGAAATCGCTTCGTCCGCTTCCCGAAAAATGGGCGGGTCTGACGGATGATGACAAAAAATACCGGCAGCGCTACCTTGATTTGATAGTGAACCCGGAGTCGCGTGCGCGATTCCATCAGCGGTCCGATATCATTCGTGAAATTCGCCAGTACCTATGGGACCATGATTTCCGGGAAGTCGAGACCCCCGTGCTACAAAGCGTTGCCGGTGGCGCCGCAGCCCGTCCTTTCACAACCCGGTTTAATGCTCTGGAATGCGATTTTCACATGCGGATCGCACTTGAGTTGTATCTGAAACGCATGCTTGTTGCCGGGGAAGACCGCGTCTTCGAGATCGGGCGGGTGTTTCGGAACGAGGGGCTTTCCCGTCGTCACAATCCGGAATTCACCATGTTGGAGCTGTATCAGGCCTACTCGGATTACCGGGGAATGATGGAGCTGACCCGGAGCCTCATTCAGCACGTGGCGCAGACGGTCATCGGCGGGCTTGATATCGAACGGGCCGACGGCGCCACTATCCATCTCGGCGGCGAGTGGCGTGAGGCACGCTATAAGGACCTGATTGTGGAGGCCACCGGAGATCCGGATTGGTTCGGTCGCCCGCGCGAACGCAAGCTGGAAAAAGCCCGCGCGCTTGGGATCGATGTCGACGGGGAACTCGAGGATCACGAGATCACGAACGATGTTTTTGAAAAACGCATCGAGCCGGAGTTGATTGAGCCGACCTTCGTCACACACATTCCAAAGGAGTTATGTCCTTTGGCAAAAATCAGTTCCGAAGATTCTTCGACAATCGATGTGTTTGAACTTTGTATCAACGGGCAGGAAATTGCGCCCGCTTACTCCGAGCAGAATGACCCGCTTGTGCAGCGCGAAATGTTCGAGGCACAAGTCGGGGACGAGGTACAGAAAATAGATACGGATTTCCTGGCCGCGCTGGAACATGGCATGCCCCCGGCCGGGGGCATGGGGCTTGGAATTGATCGGCTGGTGATCCTGTTGACCGGGGCGGAAAGCATTCGCGACACCATCCTGTTTCCGAGCCTCAAGCCCTTGCCGGCCGACGGCTGACCGTGTTGTTCCAGGCATAACCGCAAGGTTTCCATGAACCACTGATTAACACTGATAAACACTGATCAATAATGACTTATGGATATTGCCCGAGCTCGTTCAGACGTTCAGAATC
>JBKGYB010000109.1:0-6833 GCA_046546295.1 Opitutales bacterium
ATTCATCAATAAACCGGATTTATGCTTAAAAGAACACTATTTCGTATTTTCATCATCCTTGCGCTCGCCGGGCTTGCGGCAGCGCTGGTTCTGGTCAAACGGACGCAATTGGACCGCATGAAAGAGACGCAAGGGGATGCCCGAGCGGACATCAGCACAGTTTCGACTTTTGAGGCCGAGGAACGGATCTGGCGGGAACGCCTGTCAGGCATCGGCTCAGTGGAACCGGTTGAAGGTGTCACGCTGCAAGCTGAAGTTCCGGGCGTGGTGGAATCAATACACTTTGAAAACGGGTCCAATGTTAAGGCCGGTGACCTGCTGGTGCAATTGGACGTTGATGTTGAAAAGGCGGAATTGCGCTCGGCTAAAGCCAATCTGGCTCTTGCGGAGATCCAGTACCTGCGATCAAAACGCCTGCGCGAGAGCGGAAACGTCCCGGAGTCGAATCTGGACGAGTCTGCCGCGAACTTCGAACAGGCAAAAGCGGAAGTGGAAAACATTGAGGCGCGCATAGCCCGTAAAACAATTCGCGCGCCCTTCGCCGGCGAAACAGGCATTCGTCGCGTTAATCTCGGGCGCTATGTCTCCCCGGGGGAACCGCTTGTCAGCTTACAGGCCTACGAGGAAGTGTTCGTCAATTTCACCCTTCCCCAAAAGGAGCTTGGCCGCGTACAAACCGGGACGGAATTAATTCTGCGCACCGATGCCTTTCCGGAGGAAGCTTTCAAGGGCCGGGTGACTGCGGTTAATCCGGAAGTCGACCCGGTTACAAGGTCCGTCGAGGTCCAGGGCACCTTCGACAATGATTCAGGCGCCCTGCGTTCGGGCTTGTTTGGCAAAGTCCAGGTCAACCTTCCGAAAGAAAACGAGGTGGTCGTCGTCCCTGAAACAGCTATCCAATACGCGCCCTACGGCAACTCGGTCTATCATGTGGAAAGCGAGGAAGATCAGGACAACGGGGACAGCCGTAAGGTTGTCCGGCAGAAATTCGTGCAGACGGGCGAACGGAGAGGGGATTTTATCAGTATTGAAGAAGGCGTCTCTGTGGGCGACACGGTTGTTTCCGCAGGTGTCTTCAAGCTCAAAAACGACCAGCAGGTCCGGATCAACAACGAAGATGCGCCTGAACCCGAGCTTGATCCCAAGCCGGATAATTCCTGAAAACCGGGTTAATTAAAGCGCCTTCCTCATCCTCGACCATTTCCCGCCATGCAATCCGGATTTACCGATTTATTTATCAAGCGCCCCGTTCTCTCCGTCGTCGTCTCGCTCATCATCGTTATAGCGGGCTTGCAGGCTGTTTCCACGCTCACGGTGCGGCAGTATCCACGCAATGAAAACGCTGAGGTCACGGTCAACACCGTCTTTATTGGCGCCGACGCCGATCTGGTTCGCGGCTTCATTACCACGCCCCTGGAGCGCGCGATCTCGACCGCGGACGGCATAGACTACATTGAATCGGAGAGCAAACAGGGGCTCTCGACCATAACCGCGCGGCTGGAGTTGAATTACAACTCCACCGAAGCGCTGGCGGAAATCAGTTCTAAAGTCGATGAAGTGCGCGGCGACCTGCCGGAAGAGTCGGAAGTGCCGACGATATCGGTCGAATCCGCAAGCGATGAACGGGCGTCCGCATATATCGCGTTTTCCTCCAGCATTCTGGAAACCAATCAGATCACGGACTATCTCGTGCGGGTGGTGCAGCCACGCCTGAGTGCGCTCAAAGGCGTGCAGGAGGCGGAAATTCTCGGCGGGCGCACGTTCGCCATGCGCGTGTGGCTGGACCCGGACCGCATGGCGGCCCTCGGGATCCGTCCCACGGAGGTGCGCGAAAAACTTGCCGCAAACAATTTCCTCTCCGCCGTCGGGCAGACCAAAGGGAACCTTGTAACAGCTAATCTGACAGCCAACACGGACTTGAGCACGGTTGAGGAGTTCGAGCGGTTGGCGGTTCGCAACCAGGGCGATACGATTGTTCGCCTGAAGGATATTGCTACGGTGGAACTGGGCGGGGAAAACTACGATTCCGCAGTGCGGTTCTCGGGTGAGAAAGCCGTCAATATCGGGATTCACGTGCTGCCCAACGCGAACGCGGTGGATGTCATCGCCGCCGTCCGGGACGAACTGGATTCCATTCGAGAGGATATGCCGGAAGGGCTTGAGATTAATGTCGGCTACGATTCCACCGTTTATATTGACGAAGCTGTGTCGGAGGTGATCAATACACTGCTGCTGGCACTGGTCATCGTCATGGTGGTGATCTTTCTTTTCATGGGGCGCATACGGACCGTCCTTGTACCGGTCGTGGCCATCCCGATTTCCCTGATCGGCGCCTTTTTTATCATGCAGTTGCTCGGGTTTACCATCAACCTGCTGACTCTTCTGGCGATCGTTCTGGCCGTCGGGATCGTGGTGGACGATGCGATCATCGTGGTGGAAAACATAGAACGACACCTGGAAAACGGGATGCAACCGATACCCGCCGCGCTGCGCGGCGCCTTCGAACTGCGGGGCGCCGTCATCGCAACCACGCTCACTCTGGTCGCGGTTTATCTGCCGATCGGTTTCCAAGGCGGGCTTACCGGCTCCCTTTTTCAGGAGTTTGCGCTCACGCTGTCCGGCGCTGTTGTCATTTCTTCAATCGTGGCGCTCACCCTGAGCCCGATGCTTTCCTCCAAGTTCCTGAAAAGCGGTCAACACAAAGGACTGGCTCGCAGGATCAACAACGATTTCGCGCGCTTGCGCAGGCTCTACGGCAGCATCCTGCGCCTGGTTCTGCAATCACGCCCGCTCATGTATGCCGGATGGGGCTTGCTGACATTGCTGGCTATCCCCATGTTCATCCTTTCGCCCAAGGAACTTGCGCCCGCAGAGGATCAGGGCGTGCTGTTCAGCATTGTCGAGGGGCCGGCGAACCAAACCATCGAGGAAACCATGCGCTATGCGGATTCCGCCAACGAGCGTTTTTTCGAGTTTCCGGAAACCAGCCACAGCTTCCAGATCAGTTTTCCGGGCTCGGGCTTCGGTGGCATGATCCTGAAACCCTGGAACAAGCGCGACCGGTCGGTTTTCGAGCTTAAGCCCCTCCTCCAGGAAAAACTTTCTGAAATCCCCGGTCTCGACATATTTCCCGCTATCCCGGCCGCTCTGCCGGGCGGCAGCGATTTTCCCGTGGAGTTTATCATCGGTTCCACCGATGAACCGACCGAGATCGTGGAATTCGCACGTGAAATCCGGGAACGTGCCATTGAAAGCGGGAAATTCGCGTTTCCCCCGATTATAGACACGAAAATCGATCAGCCGGAAACCGAGTTCAAAATCGATCGCGACAAGGTCGCTTCCATGGGCCTTGACCTGCGCGCCATCGGCGCCGACCTCGGCGCGCTTGCGGGTGGCAATTTCGTGAATCGCTTCAATATCGACGGTCGAAGTTACAAAGTCATTCCGCAGGTCGAGCGCGTCGCACGACTGAATGCGGAAACACTGGAAAATTCTTTCATCGGAGGACCCGAGGGCAAACTCATACGGCTCAGCTCAATCGCCTCGCTGGAGAACCATGTCCGGCCGCGCACGCTCAATCGCTTCCAGCAGTTCAATTCAGTCAAATTGAGCGGCGTCTACAAGGGTCCGCTGGACGAGGGCCTGAACCTGCTGGAAAACGCGGCGGATGAAATCCTGCCCGAGGGCTATCAGGTCGATTACATGGGGGAATCCCGTCAGCTGCGCGAGGAAGGCAACAAGTTTCTCCCCGCCTTCGGGTTGGCGATCGTTCTTATCTTCCTAACGCTGGCGGCCCAATTCAACAGCTTCCGGGACCCCTTTATTATTATTCTCGGCTCCGTTCCGCTCGCGATCTTTGCCGCGTTGATCTTCACCTTTTTGAAAATGATGAATCCGGAACTCTCTTTCTGGACGGACGGATGGACCACTACCCTCAATATCTACTCTCAGGTCGGACTTGTCACGCTCGCCGGGCTGGTCGCGAAAAACGGTATTCTCATTGTACAATTCGCAAACCAGCTTCAACTGGAAGGTCACGCGAAACTGGATGCCATCCAACAAGCTGGGGAGATCCGGCTTCGCCCGGTCCTCATGACCACCGTCGCCACTGTGGCGGGGCTCTTCCCCCTGACGCTTGTCAGCGGGGCCGGCGCCGAAGCCCGCAATTCCATAGGTTATGTCCTTGTCGGGGGCATGGGCATAGGGACGCTCTTTACCCTGCTTTTCCTGCCCCCCATCTATATGCTGATCGCGAAGGACCGCAAGGCCGAGCAACAGGAGGGAGAAGAGACGGCTGCCGCCGGCGCTTTGTAAAAGAATTCCGCGGGCTGCGAGTGGGCTGTAACAGGTTTTCTTTAGTAGCGTGCAGCTTTTAGCAAACGTCCCCGTAAGGTTTTTATAGAGGCTAAAACGGACGTTTGCTAAGCTGCACGCTACTTTAATTTCCGAAAATTTAAATGTTACAAGCTGCTAGTGGTAAAATTATAAAAAACCCGTATCGCTGGTTACGTGGGAGGAACATTTGATGAACATCGAACATTGAAATTTTCAAAGATACCAGCTGCTAGAGTTGCAGCGCGGGCTCGATGCTCAGGGGGCGTGCGCCCGAATCCCTGAATGTGCCGTCGAGATCAGCGTAGGCAGCAAACGCGATCATCGTTGCGTTGTCCCCCGTATGGCGTGGCTCCGCTATCAAACAAGGCAAATCGTAGCGCGCGCCCAGGCGCTCAATGGCGGCACGCAGGGCGCGGTTGTTGGCCACGCCTCCGGACAGCCCCAAACTTGAGTAGCCGCCGGCTTCCAACAGGTGACGGGTCTTCCCGAAAAGCTGGTCGATCACCGCTTGCTGGTAGGCCGCGCAAATATTCGGCAGTTCGCCCTCGAGATCGGCATCCGACATCTTCTCGATCCGGTAGCGCAAACTTGTTTTCAAACCCGAAAAACTGAATCGATGCGCGTTGCGCGGGGCGATGGCCTTGGGAAAATCGTACGCGCCGGGCTCCCCGAGCCCGGCCAGGCGCTCCACTTCAGGCCCTCCCGGATACGGGAGCCCAAGAAGTTTGGCCCCCTTGTCCAGGGCCTCGCCCGCTGCATCGTCCACCGTCTCCGCCAGCACCCGGAGCCTGCGGTCCCGGTCTAATTCAAAGAGTATTGTATTCCCGCCGGATACAATGAGCCCGAGATGCGGCAGAAACTTTTCGAAACGCTCCGAAAAGCTGTCCGGCCCCTCTGCATGGAGCGCAATGAATGGAGAAAATGCGTGCCCGCGCAAATGGTTGACGCCCAGAAGCGGAATGTCCCATGCAAAAGAAAGACTCTTTGCAAAAGCAATGCCCAGCGCAAGACAACCCGCCAAACCGGGCCCACAGGTGACCGCAATTTCCTTGACGTCAACGGGCCGGTCCGCGACCCCCGAGACTTCCAGTAGTGGAAAAAAATTCTTCAGGTGTTCGCGCCCCGCAAGATCCGGAACCACGCCGCCATATTCCCGGTGAAGACCGACCTGGCTATGTACCCATTCGCCGGCTACGCCGTTCGCCGGATCAAAAAGCGCAAGCGCCGACTCGTCGCAGGAACTTTCAATTGCAAGTATCATATGACTTCTTCAATGCGGAAAACCTTTACATCGTGGACAAAACGCCGGTCGCAATCAACCGGCAATAGCAGCGTCCAATCCGGCCAAACGGAAAATGGCACTCCATGATGGCCGACCCGGCCCTCACGCGACCAGAAGCCATCGGATATAACGCTTGTTCATAACTCGTGAATTGGGCACCCTCCCCTACTTGCAAATGAACGACAACGAAAAAATAATCCGCGCCCGGATCCGGGAGGCTTCTTCAGACGGAGCGATCAGCTTCCGCGACTATATTGAATATGCGCTCTACACCCCGGGAGCCGGGTATTATACCCGCCCCGAAGCTCGGGTTGGCCGGACGCAAAGCCGCGATTTTTACACGGCGGAAAGCCTCGGATCCGTTTTTTCCCGCCTCGTAGTCGCTGCCGCACGACAATTGCTCGGCCCGGACACCTGCGCCCGCAGCACCTTCGTGGAAATTGGCGCCGAACCCGGATACAGCCTGCTGGATGCTATTGAAGAACCCCCATTTGCGGCACACAAAATCCTGCGTCATGGCGATGCGCTCACGATTCCGCCCCAGTCCGTTGTTTTTGCCAATGAATGGTTGGACGCTCTGCCTTTTCATCGCCTCATCTTTCGCGCGGGCACATGGCGCGAACGCGGCGTTCGCGCAAACCCCGAAGGGCGCCTCGAAGAAGCGCTCCTCGACGAATGGAGTCCCCGGGTTGCGGCCGTCCGCAAGCGATTGCCGGAAGAAGCGCCGGAAGGCTACCAACTCGACTTGCCGCTCGATGCGGAGCGCGCGCTTGCCGATCTCGTCTCGCAGGACTGGAACGGACTCCTTTTGCTCTTTGACTACGGGCGAACGCACGACGCGTTGACAAGCGCCTGTCCGAGCGGAACCGCGCGAACTTACCAGCGGCATAAGCAGGGTCAGGATCTACTTGAAGCGCCGGGCGATATGGATATTACATGTGATGTCTGCTGGGACCCGCTGCAGGCGGAATTATCCCGGGCCGGCTTTAAATCCGTCGCCCTGGAAAGTCAGGAGGCCTTTTTCGCGCATCATGCGGAAGAAGCGGCGGCTGCGATTGTCCGTGACACTGCAGGCGCCTTCAGCCGCGAGCGGCAAACCCTGATGGAATTGATGCACCCCGCCCACATGGGCCAGCGTTTTCAGGTGCTCCGGGGAGTGCGCACATTTTGCGCTGCGCGCAAAATGTAGCTTGCCCGCATTGCGGGCAAGGAGCGG
>JBKGYB010000110.1:0-6832 GCA_046546295.1 Opitutales bacterium
GGTTACATAAATCAAGTGCGCGCAGAATTGGCTAAGACAGGCTAAGATCAAGGACCGCTTTCCACAGGGCCGCTTCGTGGCTGTGCCCGCGTTGCTGAAGCATGGCTTCGATTGCTTCATTGTCCGGCTCCGTAATCAGTTGACAGGGGTCGCCCGCAAGCTCCGGCCGGGTGCTCCGGATGATCGCCCACACCGCCCAGGCGCGCGCGCGACGGAGCTCGCGATGCGTGCCCTCCATGCGCGTGGCCTGGTGTTGAAAGCTGACTCGCGGATTTCCGGGGAATCCGGCATGGGGGTGGTGGTAAAGAATCCATTGAAATGCGCCATAAGGGAGCGGCCAGGTGCGGAAGACGGGATCGGCTTCGGGAAGATGCGTGTAGAGCGCCCGGGTAAGCGCCAGCAGCGCTCGTCCGGCTTGTTGCCGTTGCCACAGGTAGTGGCCGTAGCGCAGGGCGGTGACATAGAATGCGCCGGAGTGCCTGTCCGTTATTCCGTTCAGGTCGCGGTACGACATCTTCGGCGCCGGAGCCGGCAGGTGCGGGCAGGGTGGTCGGGCTTCCGTAGTCATTGGTTCTCGCGGGGATCAAGGGCGTCGCGCAGGCCGTCGCCGATGAAATTCAAAGCAAAGATGGTAAGTGAAAAGAAGAGGGCCGGCAGGATAAGGAGCCAGGGATAGACGTCGAGTTTCCCCGCTCCGTCATTGATGAGCAGGCCCCATGAACTGAGCGGGGGCTGGACGCCGAGCCCGAGGAAACTGAGCACGGATTCCAGCAGGATGACGGAGGGAATTGTCAGTGTGGTATAGACAATGATCGGGCCCAGCATGTTCGGAAGAATGTGGTGGCGGAGGATTTGCCTGTGGGTCTGCCCGATGGATACCGCGGCTTCCACGAAGGGCTGGCGTCGGAGCGAGCGGGTCTGTCCGCGCACGATGCGTGCCATGGTCAGCCATTCCACGGCCCCGATGGCGATGAAAATAAGCAGTATGCTGCGCCCGAAGAAGGTGGTCAGCAGAATGACAATCACGGTAAACGGAAGCGCATAGAGGGCGTCGACGAAGCGCATCATCAGGGCTTCGCTGCGACCGCCCGCGTAGCCGGCGACGGCCCCGTAACTGACGCCGATCAACAGCGCCACGCAAGTGGCGGCGAAACCGACCCCGATCGAAATCCGACCGCCCACGAGCGTTCGTATGAAGAGGTCGCGCCCGAGGGTGTCGGTGCCGAACCAATGCTCCCATGATGGCGGCTGGGCGCCCAAGGCGAGATCCGTGGCTTCATAGCTGTGGCTCGAGAATAAGGGGCCGAGGAAGCACAGCAGCGCGATCACCCCAAAGAGCAATCCGCCGATCCGGGCCATGCGGTTGGCCCGCAGGCGCCGCCAGGCATCCTGTCCGAGCGAGCGGGCCGCGTGCTCAGCGGCGTTGGTGCGGTGGGTCTTAGTCATGCCGGGTGCGGGGTTGCATCCACATTTGAACGAGGTCGACCAGTAGATTGAACCCTACGATGAGGGTGGCGTAGAAGATCACGGTGCCGAGCACCATGGTGTAGTCGCGACTCAGGGCCGCGTTGACAAAAAATCCGCCGAGGCCGGGGATGAAGAAGATGCTTTCCACCACGAATGAGCCGCTGATCAGGCCGGCTACTGCGGGGCCGAGGTAGGCGACGACCGGGTACAGCGCGGCACGCGGCGTGTGACGCAGGATGACGAACGCTTCGGGCAGCCCTTTGGCGCGCGCGGTCCTGATATAATCCAGTTGTAAAACCTCGAGCATGCCGCCGCGGGAGAGACGGGCAATATAAGCGGCGTAGAGCAGTCCAAGCGTAATGGCCGGCAGCACGCGGTCGGAAGCTTCCTCCCAGCCGAGCGGATTGAACCAGCCGAACCCGGAACTGAAAACCAACAGAAGGAGCGGACCAATCACAAAGGCCGGCAGGCAGATGCCGATCATGGCCAGCGCCATGAGGATGGTTTCGGATGGCTTGTTGTGGCGCAGGGCGGCGGCGACGCCGAGAGGGACGCCGATCCCAATCGCTGCCAGCAGGGCGAAGGCCCCGAGTTCAAGCGACACGGGAAAACTCTGCGCGATCACTTCGTCGACATTCCAGCCGGGGTATTTGTACGAAGGCCCGAGCCGGCCCTGGAGGAGCTTGCCGAGGAAACTGAAATACTGCTGCAGGACGGGCTTGTCGAGTCCGTAGTGCGCCTCGATCTGTTCGCGCACTTCTTCGGGCACGGGCTTCTCCTCATCGAAGGGCCCGCCCGGCGCAAGGTGAAGGAGCACGAAGGTGAGGGTCGCGATCAGCCAGAGGGTGGGGATGGCCTGGAGGAGACGTCTGGCGATAACAATCAGCATGTTTGGCGGAAGTTCGGCGTATTCATCTTAATTCAGCGGGTTTCGGGCTCGCGCAGGGAGATGTCGGTATAGGGGTGGTAGTCGAGGATGTTGGACGACCACCCGCGCACGGCTTCGTCGATCAGTAGGCTGCGCACGTAGAAATAAATCGGGATGACCGGCATCGCTTCCATAAGGCGCGCTTCAGCCCGTGCGAAGAGACGCTTCCGCTCTGTGCCCGCAGGCGTGCGAGCGGCGGTTTTCAGGATCCGCTCGTACTCGGGATCCTCCCAACCGGAGTGATTGTTCCCGTTGTCGGGGAGTATCAATTCAAGAAAAGTCGACGGGTCGTCATAGTCCCCGATCCAGCCGGCGCGCAGGATGTCGAAATTCCTTTCCTGCCGGGTCGAGAGATAGGCCTTCCATTCCTGGTTTAAAAGACGTACGTCGATCCCGAGTTCCGAGCGCCACATTTGCTGTATGGCCAGGGCAATGGAGCGGTGCGACTCGCTGGTATTGTAAAGCAGTTCGAGGGTGGGCAAGCCCCGCCCTTCAGGGAAGCCCGCTGCCGCGAGGAGCGCGCGGGCACGCTCCGGATCATAGCGGAACTGTGGTTCCGGTTCGTAGCCCCCGGTTCCCGGCGGCGTGAAGTTATAGGCGGGCTTCTGTCCGCCCAGGAGGATGTGTTCCGTTAATTCCCCGCGGTTAATGGAATATGCGAGCGCTTTCCGGATGCGAGGGTCGTCAAGCGGCGGGCGCCGAGTGTTGAGCGCGTAGTAATACGTGCCGAGGTAATCGTCGAATCGTATGTTTTCGGGGCGATTTTCCCGGTACCACTCGATCCGGTGAGTGGGCACGGTGCTGGCAATGTGAATGTATCCCGCCCGAAAGGCGCGTTCTTCCGTGTCGTCCTTGACGGGCAGAAAATGTATGGCGTTCAGTTCCACGTCTTCGGTGTCGCGGTAACTGCTGGATTTCCGGACTTCCACGGCCGCGTTCAGTTGCCAGGATTCAAGGGTAAAGGGGCCGTTGCCCACAAAATTTCCGGGCTTCGTCCAATTGGAAATCCGGTCCGTCATGGAGCCGTGCTTTAAAATAGTGGGCGGGTGCACGGGCCACCAGGTGAAGTGTGTCAGCAGGCCGAGAAAAAAGGGGGTGGGCTCTTCGAGTTCAATGACCAGCGTCCGGGAGTCCGGCGCGCGCACGCCGACTTTTTTGAAATCGGTGATGTCTCCCTTGTTAAACGCTTTCGCGCCGCGCATCGGATACAGCATGGAAGCATAGGGGGCTCCGAGCTCCGGATGCAATATGCGCTTAAAAGAGAAAACAAAGTCTTCCGGCCGCACCCGGTCGCCGTTCGACCAGCGCGCTTCCGGGTCGAAGTGGAAGGTGTAGCGACGGAGATCCTCGCTGACATCCCAATCGCGCGCGACACCCGGCTCGATCTCGAGCGTTTCCGGGTGGCGGGTCACCAAGCCCTCAAGGAGGGCGAGAAGCACGTAATTTTCCGTCACGCCCGAGACCAGGTGCGGGTCAAGG
This sequence comes from Opitutales bacterium, assembly GCA_046546295.1. Lineage (GTDB taxonomy): Bacteria > Verrucomicrobiota > Verrucomicrobiia > Opitutales > Coraliomargaritaceae > JBKGYB01. The sequence continues at coordinate 3,875 of JBKGYB010000110.1, forward strand.
GCGGCGGGATCGGCGCCGAGACCGAGATACAACTCCTGATTGCGGTTGCCGCGTTCTACATTTGTTTCCGGGCGTCCGCACCCCGCCAGCAGGAGCGTGCAGACAAAACCTGCACAAAAAAGGAGGGCATTGGGAGAAGGGAGCCGCATATCGTGTCGAGCGTTAACGATGCGTCGGCTCCGGCGCAAGCGGATATCCGTTTTCAATCCTTTCCGGATAATTTTCGCTTCACCGGCTCGAAGATTGAGGTCGCCCGGCAAATTGGCAACGCGGTTCCGCCTCTACTGGCCAAGGCCCTGGCCGACCAAGTGGCGTGCATGTGGCGGGAGCAGGTCGTGTCGGATGAGACGCGGGAGCACGTTGTGATATAATGCGGTTTGCCGACGCCTGCAAGCGACAGATGGCTAATTGTCGAACAGTCCCTGAATGCTGTCTTGCGTATTCTCAAGGCTGTCCAAGCCTTGATCTTTACCTTTTTCAAGCGCGTCGTCGCCTTGATCCTGCAGGTTCTTGCGCAGATCGTCGACCGCTGTGCCGGTGGATTTAAGAACCTCGCCAAGAACATGCTGAATCATGCCCGCAATGCTTTCCGTTCCTTCTTTTTCGCCGAGGTCGGTCATTTCAATGCGGGGCAGGTCTCCTGTTGCGCTGGCTCCCATGGTCCCGAGCTGTAGGGCGCCGTCTTCGATTACCAGTTTGCGTATGACCAGTTGTTTGCCCGGTTTCGGCGCGTCTTCCGGCGGCTCTTCCGCTTCCCCCTTAAAAGCTTCGATGTTTTTCATCAATTCCTTGATGTTGGAAGAACGCATCGTCTTTTCATATGTGATAGCCGGCTTGATGATGTGGATGGAATTGATCACCACCTTGTCCTTGAACAGAGAGCTCAGATCGACGTCGATTTTGATTTGGTCGAGCGAGAGACTGTTTTCGGCTTTAAAGCCTTCCGGGTTTCCTACGATAAGGCCCGATAACGTGCCGCTTCCGGAGAGGACCGAAAGGTCCACCTTGTCGAGTTCCACGGAGGTTTGCGTGATTTTCGGCCCGAAGGTTTCAATGCCCGTCTTGACCGATTTATTGAGGATCGTTCCACCGGCGAAATAAACGACAGCAGCTGCCGCAACCAGCAGCAGAACGAGGAAAAGGAATAATTTTTTAAGCATGGGTAGTGTTCGTTTGGGTTGATGCGCTTTGCGCTTTGTATATTGGATAACTGCTTGAATTGTGCAGACTGGAAATTGGATGGCGAGTCATAAAAAAAATTTTGTGAGGAATTTGTACGAGAGGCCGGAATTGCCCCCGGACTTTGAGTGCCCGGATGGTCTTGAAGCGGTTGGGGCTTTTTCGGGCACGGCGGAAGCCAGTGAGGCGGGCTTGGCGATTCTCGCGATGGGCGTCGCGTATTGGACCTTCCCGAGCACGGACCGTTACGTGCTTTGTGTGGCCACGTCGCAAGCGGATCAGGTGCGGCGCGAACTGCGCGAATTTGCAGCGCTCCGTCAGGCGGAAGGGCGCAAACAGCTACGCTCTCCGGATTACCGCGAATTCGGTTTCGGCAGCCTGTCTTTTCTCCTGTACGCGGCGATTTTGATTGCTTGTTTCGCATGGCAGCAGACGCAGCTTATCGATGTGGCCGGGCGGGTGGATGCGGTGGCCATGGTTTCGGAGGGCGAGTGGTGGCGCTCGGTCACGGCGTTGACACTGCACGGGAATGTGGTGCACCTTGCTTCCAATCTTGTCGCGGGGGTGGGCTTCGCGTTCCTTGTGGCACGTTTTTTCGGGGCTGCAACCGGATGGTCGCTGATTCTGCTCAGCGGAGTGGCGGGCAATGCGCTCAACGCCTGGGTGCATTACCCGGAACCCCACCTTTCAGTTGGCGCTTCCACGGCCGTGTTCGGGGGCGTCGGGTTGCTGACCGGCGCCGGCGCGTGGATTGCACTGCGCGAGGGCGGGCGGTCCCGGACGCTGCCACGCTGGTTCGTCCCGCTCTTCGGGGGGTTGACTTTGCTCGGCTTGCTGGGGGTCGGGGAGGGGCGCGTGGACGTAGCCGCCCATATCAGCGGCTTCTTATGTGGCCTGGCGCTCGGGTTTTGCGGCGCCTTCGGGCAGCGGGTCCTTGCTTTTCTGCAAGAGTGGCGCGTCCCGGTCGGAGCGCTTCCGCTTGCCTTGTTATTTTTTGCGTGGTGGCAAGCCTTGCGGTGATTGCGATGACACGTCTTGGAAGAAAAATGTTGTAACCACTCAGCTCGATTACCGTCTGAGTCAAAAAGATCCCTGGAATTGCACCGCCCCCTGCAAAAAATCATCAACTGAGTCGGGGCGATAACACTTTAAGTTGTAAAAAGAATTTGCAGACTCCACGGAAATAAGTAGTTTTTCATCATGTCACGAGCGGAAGTCATCGAAGCAGTCAACTCAATGGGTCGAGAGGATCGGGCCTTTTTTGCAGCCTACCTCAAAGCAAAGGACCTCTCGGAAGGCGCTGACTATAAGGAAGAAAGCTCTCGAAGACTGTTGGCCATGAAAAGTGGTGATTCCATCGATTCGGCATCACTCAGGGAAATCCACAATTCTCTGGAGGAAAAGGGAATTTAACGTGGACGCTTACGATTGGTCGATCTCCCGGCAGGGCGCCGAGCGCTTTTTGCAGTTTCGAGCCGCCAAGAGAAGAAAATTGCTCGGCCATTTCGATCAGCTTGCAGCGAATGTGCACACGGAGCCGGCGGCGAGTTTTACGGGATCGGAGGGAGAAGAATTTGCGATAAGCACATTGGGGAAGCATGTGATCACCTACCATGTCGATCATGCAGTAAAGATTCTATACATTATCGCCATCGAATGATAATATTCCAACAAGTCGGAGTGAGACAACGACATTACGGCTCCGCCTCCATGTCGCGCTCATCCTCCACGATAGTGCGCCAAGCGAAGCTTGGCGCTTCTTGTCCGGTGTAAGTCCGG
>JBKGYB010000111.1:0-6823 GCA_046546295.1 Opitutales bacterium
GCGGTACCGCGCGCTGTGCGCGAAGACGCTCGCTGAAGCGTCGCGCTACCAATGGCGAAGACGCTCGCTGAAGCGTCGCGCTGCCAATGGAAGTAGCGTGCTGCTTCAGCAAACGTTTTCAGCAATCATTTCATTCCGCCGATCCGCCGCTTAGTTGGACTGAAGCTAATGATCAGTGTTCATCAGTGTTAATCAGTGGTTCAACTGCGGAATGCAGGTTAAAACGCGAAGGGGGAGCTGGGATTCGGCGGCGTCGAGGTTCCGGCCTTCGATTCAATTTTTTTCGAGCCAGCCTTCTTCACGCAGGAGTTCCCGTAGAAAATTGAGTCCGTCCCCTTCTCCGGAAAACGCTCCGTTGAGCTGCGCCTGGTAGCAGCGGTCGAGTATTTTTCCGAAATGAGGGCCCGGCGGGATGCCGAGCTCGACAAGGTGGCGGCCGAGCAGGATGGGCTTGGGCGCGTTGTCGCGGATTGAAAGCTCTGCCGCCCGGTGGAGCAGCCATTCGCCCTCCGGAAAGTCGTCCGCTTCCTTCGGTGGACGGCCCTGTTTGTCGGCGTAGGCGACCCGTGTCAGTCGGTCCACCCGCCTGACCCGGGCCGCGAGGCGCCGGACAGCGGTATCGCCTGCTCCGGCGCGGTAGAGGGCCAAGGGACGCATGTGTTGCTCAACCAGGGGCAGGACTTCGTCGAAGATTTTTTTCTGACGGGTCAGGCGTTCGAGAAAACGTCGGGCTACGGGCACCCCTTCGACGTCATGGCGGGGGCTGCGGATGCGTCCGTCTTCGTCAGTGTATGTGGTGATGGGCTTGCCCATGTCATGGCACAACACCGCGAGCCCGACCACCAGATCTTCCCATGGATCCCCGATACGCTGTTTGGCAAAAGCATCCAGGCAGTGCCCGGTATGCACCCAGACGTCGCCTTCGGGGTGCCAGTGTGGATCCTGGGGGCAGCCCACGAGTGCTTCGAGTTCGGGAAAGTGCTGCAACCACCCGCATTGCCGGAGAAATTCGAGGCCTGCGGACAGTTTTTCCCCCTTGAGCAGAAGTTTTTTCCATTCCTCCCACAACCGTTCCGGGGGCAGGTGTGCGGGGGACAGGCCGCGGCAGAGGGCGATTGTTGCGGGATCGGGCGCGAGGTGGAAGCGAGCGATAAATTGCATGCCGCGCAGCACGCGCAGGGGGTCTTCGGCGAAGGCGTCCGATACATGGCGAAGCCTGCGCGCACGGAGATCTTCAATGCCACCGAGGGGGTCCAGACAGGACTCCTCGAGCGGATCGAAGCTGATGGCGTTGATGGTGAAATCGCGTCTCAGTGCGGCTTCTTCGGGCGTCATGGAGGGGTCGCCCTCCACGCGGAAATCGTTGTGGCGTGGGCCGGTTTTCGATTCGCGCCGGGGGAGCGCGATGTCGATCCCGTGGTGCTTCCCCTTCAGGATGAAAACACCGAAGGCGCGACCCACCGTGTCGATGCGAAAGTGGCGGGAAAGTGTTTTTTCGAGCGTTGCGGCTTCAAGGCCGAAGACCTCAATGTCGAGATCCTTGGCGATTTGGCTGAGCAGGCCGTCCCGGACGCAACCGCCAACCAATAGAGCGCGCCCCCCTTGCTCGGCGACGAGGCGGGCGATGTGGCAACAGATTTGCCGCCTGTCCGGCGGAATGTGCTGCAGAAGATTCATTTTTGACTGCGGATGGTCGGATCGCCCCAATTTAATTTGTTCCGGACAATGGCGAAATGGGAATGGTCGGGGTTTTGCATGAGGCGCAATTTTCTGGAAGCGATGGTTATGGACAGCGGAAAATTGTCTTTCGAAGCGAACGGAGTGCGACCGTCTATGGTGATTCGATGCAGGGTGCGGCTTTCATCCGGGCTGTTTACGGTTATTTTGGCGGAGTCGTCAAAAATAACGGAGCGGTTGCCGAGTGTGTGCGGACAGATGGGGGTCATGGCGAGCGCGCCGGCGCGCGGGCCGATGATGGGGCCGCCGGCGGATAGATTGTAGGCCGTCGACCCGGTCGGAGTGGAGAAAATAAGTCCGTCGCAATGGTATTCGGATACGGGGGTGCCATCCGCGGAGACATAGAGCCGGATGAGTCCGGTTCCCCGGGTTTCTTTAATGACGACATCGTTCAGGGCGAGGGCGGTTTCCCCGGCATTATTCGCGCATTCAAGCACGGAACGCTCGTCGATCGCGTAATTGCCCTGAATCAGGGCGGGGAGGTCGCGGGCGACTTCGTCGCGCGTGAAGGTGGCCAGAAACCCGAGCTTGCCCATGTTGACGCCGAGCACGGCGGCATCGGCTTCAAGCGCGGCTTGAAGCACGCCCAGCAATGTGCCGTCGCCCCCCACCGTACAGCAAAGATCCTGCCCTTTTAGGTCACTGGGAGCGAGCGGGTACTCGGTGATGATTTTTGAAGCGACACCCTCGTCCTTTGTCAGGCGGGCAAGATGTTCCGCGACTTCGAGGGTTCCCTGTTTGTCCGTGTTGACGACGAAGGTTATGGATTGGATCGGTTGCATAAGCTCGCTCCCTGGCAGGCTGTTAACGTAGGAAATATCATGACAAGATAATAAAATAACGATGAGAAACGAATAACAGCTTATTTAAAGGCTCTTTTCGACTCAAATCGTGCCTCAAATTGCCCGAATTGCCGGGTTTTCTTCAAAAATCCCCCTGCTTTTTCTTTCAGGAGTTTGTCGGCGAAGCCCGACAGGCTCCTGAAGTTTGGAGATTTTCGGCGCACAGGCTTCCTTCCAGCCTGTTAATTCAGAAAAACAGTCAAGATGGCTGTGCTACAACAGGAGGTAGCACAGGCTTCCAGCCTGTCTCCAATCCCAGCCACAGCCAAGATGGCCGTGCTACCCCATGGCCTGCTTTCAGCACGCAACGGAGTATCAGAGAGAGGCGGAGCGGTGCACGCCGAGCAGGAATTCGCGATTCCCGTCGGTTCCGGTGATGGGGGAATCCATGGCGCCGGTGAGAGCGGCGCCGGGCAGTTCGGTCAGGGCAAAAGTCCGGATTTCTTCGAGGATGCGCTCCTGGATCGCGGGGTCGCGAATTATGCCGCGGCCCGCGTCGGCTTCTTCCCGGCCGGCTTCGAACTGCGGCTTGACCAGGGCAATGAGTTCTCCGCCAGAGGCGAGGAAAGGCCAGACTTTTGGCAGGACCTTGCGCAGTGAAATAAAGGAGAGGTCCATGACAATGCGTGGATAATCAGGGTCGGGCAGGACGCCGGGTTCGAGATGGCGCGCGTTTGTACGTTCGATATTCGTCACGCGCGGGTCCTGCGCGAGTTTGTTGTGGAGCTGGGCGCGTCCTACGTCAAGGCATACCGCTTTGCTTGCGCCGCGTTGCAGGCAACAATCCGTAAAGCCGCCGGTGGACGCACCCACATCCAGGACGGCCAATCCCCGGACACTGATGTCGAAGCGCTCGAGAAAAGCATCCAGTTTTTCGCCGCCCCGACTGACGAAGCGAGGCGGTTTTTCCAGAAAGACGGGGCTGTCATTTGGGAGGGTGTGGCCCGGTTTTTCGAGCCGTTCAGTGCCCAGGCGAACTTTGCCTGCGAGGATGAGCGCTTTCGCGCGGGATCGTGTTTCGGCGAGCCCCCGTGTTACCAGGAGTTCGTCGAGGCGTGCTTTCCCGGAGGACGGCATGGGATGTTCCGGCGCGGCGCGGTTTTATTTGGTTTCACCCTTGCCGTGAACGATGAACTTGTACGTGCACAATTCCTGCAGGCCCATGGGGCCGCGTGCGTGCAGACGGTCGGTGGATACGCCGATTTCCGCGCCGAGGCCGAATTCAAAGCCGTCGGTAAAGCGGGTGGACGCATTGTGGAACACGACCGCGGAATCGACGCCGTTGAGGAATTGACGGGCGGTTGCGCTGTCTTCCGTAATAATCGCGTCGCTGTGCCCGGATCCGTTTGTATTGATAAACTGGATCGCGGCCCGGGCGTCCGGAAGAACGGCTATGGAAATGACCAAGTCGTTGTATTCGGAGGCAAAATCCTCTTCCGTCGCATCGACCAAAGGGAGTCCCGCCCCGGTGAGCAGTGCTTTCGCATGCGCGTCGACGCGCAACTCGACGCCCTTGTCGTGGAGCGCCCGGGCGAGACGGGGGAGGAGGGCCGCGGCGTCCTGGTGGACGAGCAGGTTTTCAGCGGCATTGCAGACAGACGGGCGCTGGCATTTGGAATTGACGACAAGCGATTCGGCAAGATCCGGATCCGCCGCCGCGTCGACGTAAACCGAGCAAACACCGGTGTAGTGTTTAATAACAGGTATCCGGCTGTTTTCCGTGGTGAAGCGAATCAAATTTTCGCCGCCGCGCGGAATGATGCAGTGAATGGAATCTTCCTGCTCGAGCAATACATTGAGCGCCCGACGATCCGTGGTCGGTACGATCTGGACGGCATCCTCGCTTATTCCCGTTTCCCGCAGGACCCGATGAATGATGTCCGCGAGCGCCATATTGGTCTGGAAAGCTTCCTTCCCGCCACGCAGAATGGATGCATTGCCTGACTTCAAACAAAGAATCGCGCAATCCACGGTTACATTCGGGCGCGATTCGTAAATGATGCCGATGACCCCGATGGGGACGCGGATCTTGCGCAGATCGAATCCTTTTGGTGGCGTGAGCTTTTCGAGCTCGGCGCCGACCGGGTCGGGGAGGGCGGCGACCTGACGGACGCCTTCGGCCATGGCTTCGATGCGTTCGGGCGTGAAGGTTAGGCGCTCCACCATGGATCCGGAGAGTTCGAGCTTGCGGGCGGTTTCGAGATCCTGACGGTTGGCTTCCAGGATGGTTTCCGAATGCGCGACCAGCTCGTCCGCGAGGCCGGCGAGGAAGCGGTTCTTGGTCTCCGTGGGCAAGGTCGCCAACTCCAGGGAAGCTTGTCGCGCCCGCTTGGCGATTCCGACAATTTGCCGGGTTATTTCATCCGTCTCCGCAGTATTCATGGTGGCGCCTTCCTTTTTTTCGGGTGAATGCCTCAGCCGACCTCGTCGAGGATGTCGGCCCAAACGTGCTCGGGAAGAACGCTGCCGCGTTGTTGAACGACAGCCGCGCCGAGTATGGAGCCGATGCGGGCGCACTCCGTAAGTTCCCGACCCTGGGACCAGCCGTAGAGGAAGCCGGCTGCCCAGAGGTCGCCCGCGCCCGTGGTATCGACCACATGGGCGGCGTGCATGGCTTCCGCCTTTTCGATTTTTCCGTTGTGGGCGATGTAGGAGCCCCGGGGGCCGATTTTCACGGCCGCGATGTCGCAATATTCACCGAGCCGGCGGGCCATTTCAGCATAGTCCTCTTTGATGCCGGTAAACGCGCTTGCTTCTTCTTCGTTCGCAAAAACGATATCGACATAGTTTTTGAGAATATCGGGAAGGATTGCGTTGGTTGCCTGAACGACCTCAAAAGAGGCCAAGTCCAGACTGATCGTGCATCCGGCCGCTTTGGCGCATTCAAGGACACGCCGCATGAGGGCTTCATTGAAAAGGAGATAGCCTTCGATATGGGCGTGGTCGCAGCCGGAAAAATCAGCTTCACTGATTTCTTCAGGAGCGAGCGTGACCGCAGCCCCGAGGTCGGTGCGCATGGTGCGCTCGCCGTCCGGTGTGACCAGCGACAGGCAACGTGCATTGGGCTGCTCGCCGACTTTGAAACGGCTGGCATCGCCACCGAGTTCCTTGAACCGGTTACGATAAAATTCCCCTTGCCGGCAGTTGCCTATTTTTCCGAGAAAAGCGGCGGATGCGCCCATTCGGGCAAGCGCGAACAATGTGTTGCCTGCGGAGCCGCCGGGCGTTGCCTCCGGCTCCGCCGGCAAAAGCTTGATCAAGCCGTTTATGGTATCGGCATCCACCAGCACCATGCCGCCTTTTTCACCGTCGACCTGTTCGAGGAACGACTCGTCGACTTGTGCAACCGCGTCAACAACGGGGCTGCCGATTCCAATGATCGTTTTTTTGGATTCCATATGTATTCTTCGGTTTTGGTTTCTTTTTCGCCAATTTGGCGGCTCGAGTAGGAAAGCGTCGTCTGCGCCGTGTTGCGGAAGACTGAAAAGACGCCCGCTTCACGGAAAAAGCCCGGGAGCCCGATCCGTGCTTCCACCGCCCGGGTTAAAACGCAGCGCCGGTGTTTGCCGGAGCTGTTTTCAGTGGGCCTCGCGGATGCGGGAATACAACCTTTGTGATTCGGAAAGATTGCCGAACATGCCGATGCCGATACGGATTTCGCTTTGCCCTTCTTCGACTTTACTGATGCGGACGGTTACTTCCCTGTCGCCTTCTTTGCGGGCAAAAATGGTGATCTTGTTCTCCCTGTGCAATTCCCCCGTGCGGTAGTACCCCATGTCATCCATTACACGGATGGCGGTGCGGAAGATGCTTTTCACATTGCCATCATTTATCGGCGCATAGAAAAACCCGGCCTGATAGTAGGCGTTCTGGTCTTCGTCGTTATTCGTGTCGATCGCGACAGGAGTCACGCAGCCGCCGAGCATGCCGGCGAGAAGGATACTTAGTGGGAGGAGGAGGGTTGCTTTTGCTTTCATAGATTCACATGAGATAGATAAATTGCCAGTAGTGCAATCAGAAGCTTTTTAAATAATAAATTTCATTGCGATCCTGAAAAAGCAGTTTTTCGCCCTTGATCCCCTTGAAGACCAAGCCGGTGTCCTTATCCACGAGGTCCCCGACCCTATAATATTCTCCATTCAACATAACGCGGGCATTTTCCCCGGAGCGGACGGCTCCGACGTCGGCGTATTTAAGCAGTTCCGTTGCCTCGGAACGGATTTTGGCTGCCATTCCGGAATCAG
>JBKGYB010000112.1:0-6777 GCA_046546295.1 Opitutales bacterium
TGGAAAAGGACGCGATTCACTTGCCCCCGATGAGCTGCGGGTTATGGCGGATAAACGAAGCGCGTTAATCCTACATTCCGCAGTTGAACCACTGATAAACACTGATCAATAATGACTTATGGATATTGGGCCTTTCGCCGAACAGGCGAAGCGGTAAAAATCGCTAACCCTTTGCTATCAGTCCCGCTCAGCGGGATCAGTGTGCATCAGTGGTTGTACTAATCTTTTTAGGATGAGCGAGACGTCGGCGTTTGTTTGCGCCGTATGAGGGAAACAATGTGCAGTAGACGGGATCAGGCGTCGCTTGAGCGAGCGGCGCGCCAGATTTTGAGGAGGCTTGCGATGAGTTCGGGGAGCTGGTCGAGCGGGATTTGGCTGGCGGCATCGGATATCGCGGCGTCGGGGGCGGGATGGGTTTCGAGAAAGACGCCGTTTGCCCCGGCGGCCAAGGCAGCGCGGGCAAGGGCGGGAACATGTTCCCGTTTGCCTCCGCTCACGCCTTCCGAGGCGCCAGGCAGTTGTACGCTGTGTGTGGCGTCCATAACAGTGGGGTGCCCGTGGGAAGCCATAATGCCGAAACTGCGCATATCGACGACCAGGTTCTGGTAGCCGAAAGTGGAGCCGCGTTCCGTCTGCCAGATCTCGGCGGCTCCGGCTTCTTCGAGTTTGTTGACCACGAAGCGCATTTCCCCCGGTGAGAGAAACTGGCCCTTTTTCACATTGACCGTGCGCTTCGTTGCCGCGGCTGCGAGCAGCAGATCGGTCTGGCGGCAGAGGAATGCGGGGATCTGGAGGACGTCGGCTTCTTCCGCGACACGGGCGCATTGCTCGGGGAGGTGCACGTCGGTCAATGTCCTGAAACCGAATTCGGAGCGGATTTTCCGGAAAATGTCCAATCCCGCTTCCAAGCCCGTGCCGCGGTCGCTTTGAAGCGAGGTGCGATTGGCCTTATCGAAGGAGCCTTTGAAGATGATATTGAGCTCCGGGTGCTGTTTGCCGAGCTCGGTGAGGCGGTGTGCCACAGCGCGGGATATTTCAAGCGATTCGAGCGAACAGGGGCCCGCGATGAGAAGGAGTCGGGAGGGATCATGGAGCATGGCCGTGCATTAAGAGCAAGTGTGGGAACACTGCCAAGTTCAATTCGGCGGGCGCGTTTTTTTCATCAGGCGGCAAGTTGCCCGCGCGGGAAAAAATGAATGACCACGAAGCGGAAAATTTGAAGGCTATGAAATCGAGGGGCTTTCCGGGAGGAGGACGCATCGCTTCGGGTTCAGCTTGAGGTATTGCCATGTTTTTGTTTTCGAGCAGGATGGCAGGAGAAACATCATACGAAGCGGAGCATAAAACGTGGCGCCTGTATTACATATCATCACCGGTCCTACGGCCGTCGGGAAGACAGAGTATGCGCTGCGCTATGCTGAGCGCATCGGGGCCGCGATTGTTTCCGCCGATGCTTTGCTGGTGTACCGGGGGATGGATATCGGCACGGCCAAGCCGACAGCGGCGGAGCGCGAGCGCGTGCCCCATCATTTGATTGATGTATCCCCGGCCGACCGATGCTACGACATCACCTGTTACAATCGGGATGCTCATGCCGCGGTGGAAGCGATTACGGCTGCGGGCAAGCCGGTTGTAGTGGCCGGCGGCAGCGGGTTTTATTTAAAAAGTTTTTTTGCGCCTGTGGTGGATTCGGTGAAGGTGCCGGCGCGGGTGCGGGAGGAAGCGGATGCTTTGTTTGAGTCCCAAGGACTGGAGGGGGCGCTGACCGTGTTGCATGAGCGAAACCCCGGAGGGCTCGGAAACCTGGATGTCCGCAACCCGCGACGCGTGCGGCGTGCTTTGGAGCGCTGTATGGCGTCCGGGCGCTCCCTGCTTGAGCTGCAGGCGGCCATGGCCGCGCGACCGGAACCGTATGGGGCGTTTGAAAAGCGCTTGGTCTTGCTGGAGCGAGAGCCGGGTGATTTGAAGGAGCGGATTGGGCGTCGGGCGGAGCGGATGTTGGAGGCCGGGCTGGTGGACGAAGTTCGGGGCTTGCGGGAGCTGGGATTCGAGCGCAATCCGAGTGCCGCGGGAGCGATTGGCTACCGCGAGACGCTGGCTTATTTGCGGGGTGAGCTCGAGCAGGAGGCGCTGGCGCCGACGATCGCGCAAAATACCGTGCGGCTGGTGAAGAAGCAGCGGACCTGGTTTCGGACGCAGTTGAGGGAGCCGGATGAACGCGTGTCAGCGGACGCGCATTTTTTCGGCTAGGTAAATCGCGTGCAGCCTTTCACAATCCGAGAGGGGAGTGGAACTGGGCAAACAGTAGTCGTATTCCGCGCTGTGTTCGATTTCGCGGCGAGCGGTTTCGAGCCGGCGTCGGATTTCCGCTTCGTCATCGGTGTTGCGGGTGCGCAGTCGGCGCTCCAGCTCGTCCAGTTCGGGCGGCATAAGGAAGATCGTTACAAGGTGTCCTTTTAACAAGGGATCTTCGGCTGTGGCGTCACGAAAACTGGCGGCGCCCTGCACATCGATGTTGAGCAGGATGTCCGAGCCGGCGGTCAGTTTGCCGCGGACTTCTTCCTTCAGTGTGCCGTAAAAGTTCTTATGAACCTGCGCATATTCGTAAAACGCGCCTTCCCGGATTTTTTCTTCAAACTCGGCCCGACTGAAAAAATAGTAATCCACCCCGTCGACCTCACCGGGGCGCGGGGGGCGGGTGGTGGCGGTGACGATGCGGTTGAGCCCGGGCTCTTCCTTGAGGATGTTCTGGCAAAGGGTCGTTTTGCCGCTTCCGGCGGGACCGGAAACGATGAAAAGCAGCCCTTGACTGTGCGGGGGTCGGGTCACGGAAAGATCAATCAGTAGGCGAAGGCGACGCCGATGAGGAGCAGGCCGTAGCCGGTGAAGAGCCCTCCGAGTATGCGGGGGCGAAGATTGCTTCGATACAGCCAGTCGAGGAAATCACGGAGTTTGTACGGGCTTGCGCCAAGTACCAGTGCGACTGCGATAACAAGATAAACGAAGGAGACGAGGAAAAGCCGAAGGGTCGGAGGCTCCATGAACGCGGCTTCGAGCAGGGCGCTTGCGACCAACAGCAGGAGGCCTGCAAGGCCCCGGACGGCAAGAAAGTCCGGGACGAAGTAGAAGGATCCGACCGCGACGGTCAGAAACACGATAAAGAGAATGTGGCGGTAGGCTCCGAAATCGGCGGGCCCGAGATGGAGGACTTTGTAGAGGAACCAGGCGGCGGCTGCTCCGAACAGGAGGTAGGCGGCCGACCGGGAGCGGGGAAAGGCTTGAACGCGCGGGGCGGATCCCGCGCCGCGCCAAAGGAAAAGCCCCCCTGAAACGGCGAGCGCGAGCCCGGTTAAAATTGTGGCTTGAAAAAGTGACATGCAGGCGGGGTTGAAACAGTTCGAGGGTCGAGTGGCGAATCAATAATGAAGAATTGCTTGCGGGGACGCTTGTTGTTGTCAGGATATTTCAGGTTGACGCAAGCCTTCTAATAACAGCTGTAGAGAAAGGACAGGATCAAATTGTATAGAAGCCTCATTACAATGCCAAAGAAAAGCACACCTGAATCCTCCAAAGCTTCCCGCATACTTGTTGTCGACGACGAGCAGGATGTGACTGAGCTGTTGAAATACAAGCTCGAGCAGAAAGGATACTGCTGTGAAGTCTTGAACGATCCGCTTGTGTTTGCGGGGCGAATTCGGGATTTTAAGCCCGATCTGATCATCCTCGACATCATGATGCCGGAGCTGGACGGCTTGCAGCTTTGCCGGATTGCGCGGGCGGATCCGGCGACGATGCATATCCCGATTATTTTCCTTACGGCCCGGGGCGAGGCCGAGGACCGGGTGAAGGGGCTGGAGACCGGGGCGGAAGATTATCTGGCGAAACCTTTCAACACCAAAGAATTGCTGTTGCGGGTGGAAATTATTCTCAAGCGCTCGGGCGGGCGACCGGTAAGCTCGGGCGAAGACAGCATACGAATCGCCGGTGTGACGATCGACGAGTCGTTGCATCAAGTGACCGTTGATGGGGAAGAAGTGGTGCTGACCGCGACGGAGTTCCGCTTGTTGAAGCTGTTAATGGAACGCAAGGGTCGAATCCAAACGCGGGATAATCTTCTGACGAACGTCTGGCACTACGATACGGATATTGAAACGCGGACCGTGGACACACATGTTCGCCGCCTGCGTGAAAAACTCGGACCCTATGCAGCCATGATCGAAACGGTTCGCGGCTTGGGGTACCGGGCGGTCGAGCTTGCGGAATAGGATCCGCCAAAATTGGAATGGCGTTTTACGTGAGCATATTCCTTGGGGGGGCGCTGCTCCTGTTGCTGCTGCATTACCTGAAACTTCGGCGCATATTGCGGAAACTGGAAGCGGGGGTGCGCTCGCGCAAGCGCATGTTGTTTGATGAGTCGCCGGGCGCGTTGCGTCGGCAGGGGCTGGATGGCCTGGTTCGAGAGTACAACCGGCTGATCGATGAATACCGCGAATATGCGGACGAAGCGAGCGGCTACAACAAGCAGGTTGAGGCGACGCTCGGGTCGATCCAGGAGGCCGTCGTGATTTTTGACGCGCAGCGGTTGATCGAATTCGCCAATGAATCCGCGCAGCACTTGTTTAATCGCGGGCGCCCCATGAAAGGCCTTCGTCTGGAGGCCGTGATGCGTTCGGCCGGCCTTTTGGAGTTGCTGGAAGAATCGAGGCACGAGGCGCGCGCGCAACTTCGGCAGATACAGCTTGAGCAGAGGGGGGGGACGCTCTGGTTTGAGGCGTCGTGTGTGGTGGTCCGCGGGGTGGTCGCGCCAAACACCGAGTCCACCCTGTTGGTGTTGCACGAGATTACACGATTGAAAAGTCTCGAAATGATGCGCCGCGACTTCGTGGCAAATGTTTCGCATGAGCTGCGGACCCCGTTGACTGTCATCAAGGGATTCGCGGAGACCCTGGTGGAGGACGACGCGAACCTTCCCGTGGAATCGCGGGCAAGATTCCTCGAAAAAATCCTGAGCAACGCGCAACGCTTGAATGCATTGGTGGAAGACTTGTTGACGCTTTCCCGGCTGGAGTCGAAGCCCGAACAGGCGGAGTTGGCGACGCAGTCACTGCACGCTCTTTTTGAGGAGACGGCGGAAGCCAACCGGCCGCGGCTCGATCCGGCAAAGCAGGCAATCGTGGTGGATTTCGACGAGAGCATTGGACCCTTTGCTTTTGATCGCTTCAGAATGAGCCAGGTGCTGGATAATTTGGTGGAAAACGCATTCCGATACGCGCCGGAATTCACCTGTTTGACCCTGCGGGCCCGTCGGACGGAGGGCGTGGTGGAATGTGCCGTGATCGATGACGGGCCGGGGATTCCGGAAAAGGATGTGCCCCATGTTTTTGAGCGGTTCTACCGGGTGGATCGGGGACGGTCGCGCGAACGCGGCGGCACCGGCCTGGGGTTGAGCATCACCAAGCATATTGTGCAGTTGCACGGCGGAGCCGTGCGCGCTGAAAGCCGTCGCGGCGAAGGAACGGCGATTTATTTCACGCTGCCCGTCTCTCATGCGTCGAGTGGGCTTGACCGACGGCTAAAGCTCGGCTCATAAGAAAACGGTCATGGAGCAGGCGATTTCGGAAAAATACCGTCGGGAGTTGGACAAGCGGGAGCGCCGCAAGGCGGAGCTTGGCGCTGCCCTTGAGGACGCGCTGGCCGGGGTGGAGCGGATTGTTTTTGAGCCGGGGTGCGGGCACGGGCATTGGTTGACGGACTATGCCGCGCACCACACGGGTCAAGTCTGCGTGGGCATTGACCTCATTTCGATGCGGGTTCGCAAGGCCCTTCAAAAGCGGGATAAGCAGGGGTTGCCGAATCTCTTCTTTTTTAAAGCGGAACTGAACGAATTTTTGGAAGCGCTGCCGGAACGAATTCGCATAGAGAGCACGGTTTTTCTTTTTCCGGATCCTTGGCCGAAAGCCCGTCACCACCGCCGAAGGATGATACAAACCGGAATACTCCACAAATTGGCGGACCGCACGGATTCCGGAGGATTGCTATGTTTCCGGACCGATGACGCCGGTTACTTTGAGTGGACGATTGAGTGCCTCCAGGCGCATCCGGCGTGGGAAATACTAAAGGAGCCGAAGTGGCCCCACGAGAGCGAGACGTATTTCCAGGGATTGATGGACAGCTACAAGTCGCTTGTGGCGAAGCGGCAAGCGGCGCCGACAGGCTAGGATTCTGTAACAGGTTTTTTTGTAGCGTGCAGCTTCAGCAAACGTCCCCGTAAGGTTTTTATAGAAGCTAAAACGGACGTTTGCTGAAGCTGCACGCTACTTTAATTTCCGAAAATTTTAATGTTACAGGCTGCTAGAACAAATCGAGCCAGACGATGAGGTACAACTGGGTCGCGAAGGCCGCTGTGCACAAGGTATAAGTGAAGACCGCGAAGTAGTCCGGAGCGAATTTGCGTTCGTACTGCTTGGCGGGAGGCGGTTTCCGAGGGGTTGGGTCCGCCGAATAGCGGCCCTTCCGCTCGCGCAGGTGGGTAATGCGATCCGTGAGGTTGGTCGGCTGTGCCATAAAGGATTTCCGGGAGCACAATGCTCATGTGCGGGCCGGGAAGCAAGCGTGAAAGAGAACGCCTGAATCCGGATATTGAAATTTTAATAAATCCGGGGTTGACGCGATAACGAAGAGTCTACATCAAATTCGCTCTTTCGTGCCGCCGGCACGCCCCACTCTTCTCTCTCTTCGATCCCTCATTGTTCCCAAGTCACTCGTGAACAAGCCATT